>JBBSDR010000111.1:0-10457 GCA_038240465.1 Gemmatales bacterium | reverse complement strand
CGTGCGTCTCCGTCCGGATGAGCTGTCTGCAGGGAATGCTCGAATCCCGCCAACGACGTGCAAGTCACCGCGTGGTATTCCACAACGTCCGATTCTACACTCATGAGAGGAGCCAGCAATGGCCCGTAAGAAGTCCACAGATGAGCCGGAAACCCCGGCCGAGCAGCAGAACGAATTGCCGCAGGTCGAAACCCCGCAAGAGGCAGTCGTGCCGCCGAACAGCGAGGAGAAACGCAAGCCGCTCATCAGCTACCGGCTGAACTCTGATCGGACGACGAGCATAGAGCTCGCCATCTGGAGCAACCTGTTCCGCAACGCTGCGGACGAAGAGTACGAGCAACTTTCGATTACCATCCAGCGCTCGTATAAAACGGACGATGGCTGGCAGAAAGGCGGCTCGTACCGCGTTCACGACGTTCCTGTACTGATGTTCCTGATGGAAAAGGCACACGCCTTCGCGCTCGACCGTCGAACAACGGACTCGACGATCCCCTTCTGATATGTGGAAAGGATTCGCCCCTGGTCCCTCGCGGGGCCAGGGGCATATTGAAGTGGAGGACTCATGCCTTTGTGCTGTGTGATCTACGTCTTTTTCTGCCGGTCGAACCGACCTTCTTCCTGATGCGAGTCATGGCCATGTGTGCGGAAGCCACTGACATGCAACGCCTCCTTGCCACGTCCTCAAATCGCAGTTCGCCGTTCTCTGAGATACTCGCCAGGCAGGCTTCGATGTATTCGCGATCCGACTGACTGACAGTAGCCATCAGCTCGTGAACTCTTTCTGCGGGAGTCTCTTCCCCGACTCCCAGACGTTTATCGACCACAACCTCGGGCATTTCGAGCAAGACAGGTTCCTTCCCGCGCTCGCGAAGCCTGTTGAAGGCGGCGTTGCGGAAGATGCTCCGCAGGTATCCCTCGGGACAGCCCTTCCCGATCAGGTCGATAGCCGCCGCCTTCATAAAGCATTCCTGCGCCACGTCCATCCGGTCTTCGTGGTTATCCAGCCACCTCCTGATCATGTTGAGCAGGCGTGGCAGTTCTTGCAAATAGAGAGATTTCAGAGTCTCGTTCAAGGTTGCCTCCCAGCGCCACGCTGGGTGCAGCGAACGTCACCGTCCTTTCTCGATGCCTTGGTTGATCACCGCCGGGGGCGATGGGCGATCCGCTCGCAGACAGCGTGGCCAGGAGACCAGAGAATCGACCCACGTAAAAGCCAGGAATCGACCCTCTTCCCTATTTGACGCGATTCTTGTGAAATCCTCAACCAGAAAAAATTCAGATTGAGGAAAACGGCCCTCGGAAGTCTTGGAAGGTGAGGGAAGAAACCCGAACGATGCGACGCAACCGTTTCAGCGGATTGCACTTGCGTTCACCAAACCCGGAGAAAGTAATGGACGAAGATGTTTGCTCGGTGGTTTTCTTCTGGGTGTTCGTGGGGTTCTGCTACTGGATTTGGCTACAGTTCGAGTTCGACGGCCCCTTCTGGTGGTGGGCCGGGGAGGAGGGGTCTCCCCGGAGGAAGATTTACAACGCCAAACGCCTTTACGTCGATGAGTGCAAGGGCATCAAGCGCAACATGTGGCCGGGCGAGGACCGCACGGCCGCGCTCGACGCCGCCTACCAGAGGTTCCTGCGGCGGATCGAGGAAGAGTGATAGACTGTACAGCGCAATGGCACCCCTCTTACGCCGTTGGCTCGCTGACCGGCGGATGGCCGCCGCGCGACGTCGTTTCGATCACAAGATGATGAAACTCAAAAACGAAATAGACAGGAGCAAGATCCTTTCTCCACAGGAGAAGGAAGAGGCGGTGGCGGCGAAGCACGCCGTGGAGTATCGCCACCTGTTGAGCATTCTGGAGGAGAGCGTCGGGTGAGTATCTTCGATTTCTTCCGGCCGACCCCGAGACCCGTCCGTGAAGAGCGCGGGCAGGGGGCGGTGGAGCCGTGCGAAACCATCTTCGGCAATCGGGGGTCAGGCAAGACCGAGGGAATGAAACCTGATCTTCTTCGGATTGCCAAGGAAGGGAAATGCAGCGTGGTGGGCCTGGATTTGCCGGGAACGCTTGGGACAGACATGGTGGGGCAACTGTGCGCCGCTGGCATGCAAACCCGAACACTGTTCGAACCCGCAAGGGCAACCGACCGGGTTCTCTCGTGGCCCTTCATCGAGCAGCTCGATTTCACGGACCCGCTGAAGGAGGAGGAGAACCGCGTCGCGGTGGAAAACTTCTTGCTCGCGCTCTGGAGCAAACGGGGGTTGAAATCCGGCGAGGAAAAACCCTGGACGAAGAAGTATGCAGTCGCTGCCACAAGAATCTTCGCCAGCCAGCCCGTGATGCCGACGCTCGATAAGCTCGACTGCCTGTTTCAGATCGGCTCACCAGAGCAGGAAGAATTACTTCAAAAAGCGGCCGCCAGGGATTCCGTGCGCGCATTTCGGGAGGTGATGGTCCGCTCCGGCAGGAATCCGATCCAATGGGAGGCGGAAACCGGCGCGTCTCAACGCCTGATGGAGATCGTGAAGTCCCCCGTCATCTATCGGCGGCACGGAAACCCCGGCTTCGACCTCTGGAGGAAAGTACTGACGGAGAAGATGCAGGTCTACTACGACCTGTCGGGCATCACCGTGGAAGCGGCGCGTGCGCTCTCCATTTTCGTCTCCAACGCGGTCATCAACACCTGCCGGAAACTCTTTCAGGAGACCGGCAAAGCCCACCCGGTCGTCCTCGTCCTCGAGGAGTGCGGGTATCTCGATCTGGCGACTCCGCTCTTCCTCGACGGAATGCGGGCGTGGAGGAAAGCCGGATTCAGCGCGAAGACGATTTCTCAGACCGTGGATGATTTCAAGGATGAAGCCGTTCTGGAAACGCTCTTAGCCCTTACAGACCGGCATTCCTGGTATCGGCTCAACTCAGGAATCGAACGGGCCGCACAGGATTTGGCGTTCCCAACATTCGATTCTCTCGCGGTCCACTACGTTAAGACGCGCCGCCAGGTGGTCGGTCACGAAGAGGTGAAGAACAAGAGCAAAGGCAAATCGAAAGACGAGGAAGGGCGGACACGCACGGACGAACGAGAGGGAACGAGTCTGCGCCCGATCTACGAGGACGTTCCCGAGGAAGTAAAGAAGACGCCGCTTATTCACGAAGCGGAGTACCGGCGGAAAGTGTCGTCGCTCCTGGTGGGAGAACGGCTCTTGCGCACGCTCGCCGGCGTCGAGGAACACACTGGCAAAAACAAGGTTACAATACTGAGGTCCCCATGGCCCCTGTCCCTGACAGCAACGAAAACCCGGCAGGCAATCGAACAAATCCGCAGCCGTTCGGAGTACGATCCGCCCCCGTCCAGCACGCCAACCGCCCTCGAGATGATGGACGAATAAGGGACGCGAAGATCACGCGGATGCTTTGTAGGCCCCATTCACCCGGCATGCTCGTCCACGCGGGATTGTTCGCGAGCCTGCGCCGGGCGCAACGCAGACTGCTCCGCCTCACGAAGCGCAAGAAAATCCGCTGTATCGATTACTGCGCCATCCTCGGCCGCGGCCCGGAAAAGATCTACATGGTGGGGAAATCCGCGTCGCCCCAGCACGACGCGGAAGTCGCCTGGTTTCTGATGCACGTCGAGTACGACGAAGAACACGGAGAAGACGACCGATACCACTGCGACGCGCTGATGCTGATCAACGGCGGGGAATATTACTACGAGCACGACCGCGACTCGGAACCGGTGACCGAACTGAAGGCGCGCATGAGCAAGTACGACGGCTGCACGAGGCCCGTACTGTGGGACGCGCCCGACGAAACGAGACTGAAAGAGATGATGAGGCTCTCTGATAACTCGATGTTCCTGTTCGCCCTCTATAGCGAGGCGATGACGCCGCACGAGAAGGTGTGGCGGTTCAAGGACGGCCGGAGGGCCGGGTTGCCGCGTGGGCGTTCCCCTGGGCGCCCGGTGGGCGTGGCCTAGGGCGGAGCGCCCAGGCGCGGGTCCGGTGGGATATATATTTACGGTCCCTCCCACCCACGCCGCCGCTCCCACCTTCCGGGGGAAGGAATGCATGCCCTCCGATTTTGTGCACGCCGTCAAGGTAGTACGCGGTTTCGATTGCCGCGTCTCCACCTTGACTTGGCGTGCTCTGTCGGGGGCATTTAATTCCTTCCCCCCCCTCCACCGTGATCTGGAGTTTCCTCCAGGCTGTCGGCATTTTGGCATTGTTCATCATCGCGTTCGGCCCCGTGCCGGACACCAAGAAAAAGTGGACACCCAAATGGAAAACAAAGAAATGACTATCTTCATAGTCTTTTATTCTTACCAATTTTTCCCATGCTTTGGAAATATTCAATGCCGTATTCGGGTTACATCGAAGCACCCGCTGACCTTGCCGAGGCCAGAAGAATCCTCGCTGAGAAGATAAAGGCGGACCCATATGCACTCATTAACAAGCTCGAACCGGCCGAGCCAACCGCAAACACCCTTGTCGATCTCGGCAAGAGAGTGTTCGGAATGAAATAGGGCCTCACGGCCCTTATCGCCCCGCCCTCCCATGCACTACGTTCCCAAGTTTCGCCCAGCGTACGCGGTGCGCGCTTACCGCAAAGGAGATCGTTATGTCTGGTCGATACGAACACGTCGATGATTGCAGCTGCCCCATGTGCCGCCAGATCGAGGCGTACCGCGAAAAGTCGCCCTCCTGGATCTGCAAGGACGGATGCGGATGCCACGAATGCACGGTCGTCCGCGCACTGGGGGACCAGCGCGAGGCCGCGAAGCAGAGGAGCTGCGGATGCGGATGCGGCGGCAACTGCTCGACGAAACCGAGCTGCACGAGTTCCGTCCTGGGCGCCGCTGCTTCCGGCGCGACCATCGGCGGAGCGATCTGCGGCCCGATCTGCGCAGCTCTCGGTGCGGCCGCCGGTGCAATTCTCGGCTCGGACGACTGCTGATAGGGGGGCATACTCATGCTCGTGGAACAGGACACAACCGAACGGCAACTGATGCTGAGCTCCGCGATGCACTATCACGCGGCTGCCTACTCGCTCGTGTTCTGTCTCCACGGGACGAAGCGCGCGGTTGATCGAGGATGGGACAGAAAGAGTTTGACCGAGGCGGAGATCATTTACCGTTTCGGCCAACGGACGTTCAACATCGCCGCGCGCCTCGATCAGCTCATGGTATTCGATCAGGATGCCGCGAATCGGGAAGCGTACAACTTCAAACGCAAGCACAAGATTCGTTCGCCCATGGAGGTGACGACCAGCAAACACACCCACGTTTGGATGCGACTTGAACGGCAAATCGAAGGATTGCGGAGCCGCATTAGATTTCTTGGTATGCCCTTCGACGTACTCACGGGAGATCGATACGTGATGCTTCCGCCGAGCTGGAACGAGGAGGCGCAGTGGCGATACACCTTTCGTCCTGGTAAGCGCTTCCTTCCCGCTCTGGAATTACCTTCCGTGCCAGAGTCCGTGATCGAGCTGCTTACCAAGGAGCCCGAGTCGGAGCCAAAAACGCCGGCTGGCCCGGTCGGCACGATTGTCCTCGGCACGCGAGACGACGCGCGTGCTCTCCTCCGCCATCAACGCTATGTGGAGAGGATCGCTCGAAGCGAGCAAGGAAAAAACGGATCCACCGCTTGCATCCGGGCTTGTTTGAAAATTCTCACCCTCGTCGAAGGGGACACGGCGCGCGCCTGGCCGCTCGTCATTCACTACAACCGGACCCGCTGCGAACCACTGTGGGACGAGGAAGCGGAAGAAGGACCGGATTCCTTAAAGCGAAAGTTCCTCGTCGCTCTCGGCTATTGGAGGCCTCAGTGAGCACGCCTAAACCGCTTGCGCGCGACACACAGGCTGAGAAAGGCGAAGTCCGAGAGATTCGTAGGCTCGCAACGACTCTCAAATTTGAGAAATCGCCCGCGTGACAGGCGTCTCGAAACGAACTGTGGAGCGCATCGTGGCCAGAACAAGCTGGCGACGTGTCTCCTAAACCGAGAGGAAGTATCAGTGATTACTTCTGTCGAATTCGCGTCTGTGGTTCGAGGGATTTGCGGCTGGTGCGGCAAGGAGCGCGAGGAGGTGTTCAATGTCGCCTTCTCGGATGGCTCCTTCGTCGGCCCGCTCTGCAAGCAGGATCTTCTTCGCGCGATCAAGATGAAGTGCAGCAAGCCCGTTGTTCCCGACCCGTCACGAACCGCCAACGGCCCCGTGGAGGTGAAGAAGTGATCGGGAAAATCACTGGCGGCGAGTGGGCCTTCGTGGGATTCCTTCTGCTCGCCGCCTGGAACTGCGGGGCGATCTTCGTCGCCTACAGATGCGGCAAGCTGGGCATCCTGGACGCACGCCGGATCATCTACGGCTATCTCGCAAGTTTCGTCCTGTTTCTGTTTCTGCTGAGCGGGTTCTTCCATGTGTTCGAGAAGTCTCCGCCGGTTCAAGCGGAGTCCGCCAAGAAGGAGTGACATGAACATCGAGTTCTTCGCGGACCATCTGCACGACGACATCGTGGAGATTGTCTTCGGCTCCAATCTGTGGATGGTTCTTGATGTGGAGCAACAGCGAGCGCTCTTCGGAGCGATCCACCGACGGATCGGGATACGGATGGAGCAGCTACACCAGGAGCAGATTAAGGACATGCACCGCCAGTTCGCTCGGGTGCTTGAGTGCGAGCGGGGCCGAATGCTGGCGCGGGTACGGAAAGTTTTCACCTCATGAAAGGAGAAACGATGAACGAGATGAACGACGTGGCAGAGCGCCGCTTTTCTTCGCTGCGACCGCCACAGGATGGGAAGGCCCGCGAGAAATACTTCGCGCGTCTGCGGGCGGGAGGGAGAATCGGCCTCAACATGGCGCTGCTCGTGGCCGTCTCCGCCCTGATCCTGCTCACGGGGACAATCGGGGGCTGGCTGCTCTGCGTCGTGATTTTGGCTTGCTGGTTTCTGCTGGGATATCTCCCGCGCTAGCCAGGTAAAGCGAGGCCAGGGCGCGTGCAACGGGGTAGCTCTCCAGAGCAAGCAACGTTGCGAGCGTCCTGGCGTCTTCTTCGGGCAAAGGAATCATTAACACATCCGCATCGGCCTGCGGGGCCGTGTCGAGGAAACAACCATCCCGGAACCGATTCAGAAACAACGTCATGATCCCACTCCTCACTGTCGCTGAAGTTGCCGAGCGCCTCTCGGTTTCTGAATCCACTGTCTACGATCTGGTTGCCCAGCGCAAGCTCAGTTGTCACCGAATCGGCGCGCGCGGGCGCGGGACGCTTCGTTTCACGGAGGAGATGGTGGCCGCGTATTTGGCATCGACGCTGCACGAGGCGGGGGTGCCGATGCCGACACCCGTCGCCAAGACGCTGAAGCACCTGTCGATGGACTGATCACTTCTTCCGCTTCTTGTCGCCCGTTTTCTTCTTCGCGTTCTTCAGCATGTACGCGTAATCATCCTGTACATGACTATACGTCGTATCGACCATTTTACTGTCCTGATGGCCGGATAATTTCGCAACAACGTGGCTATCCACCCCCGAGAGAAGCCAATCAGTAATTCGCGAATGTCTCAGAGAGTAGTGCGTTACCCTCCTGCCCAGGACGTGATCGAGGTCCTCAAATCTGCATTTGACCGCCATCGCCGTGAATTTCCTCCCCAAACGGTTTCTGAAGAGTGGCCCCTCGGGGAATTGCTCGGCCAGCCGGCGAACGACTTCCATGCTCCGTTCGGTGGGAATGTAAACGATGCGCGTATTTTTCCTGCCTTTCGCCTCCTCGGCTGAGATGACGGCCCGCTGCTTGTCGAGCTGGAGATGTCTCGCTTCGAGATCCTTTACCTCGAACGGCCTGCCGCCGCTCTCGTAGGAGACGATTAGCAAATCTCGAAATCGCTGATCGGGAATTGCCGCCAGGAGTTTCTCGAACTCGTCAGGCGTCACCAGATCGGTTCGCTTCTTTCCGGTGGGCTTCTCCATGCCTTTGATCGGGTTTCTCGCCAGCCCCCGATTCTTGACGGCCCAGTTGAACCCCCGCTGAATGACGGTGATGGCGTTCCTGCGCGTCGTCGGTCCCCACGTGGGGCGGAGGGCAAGCCACTGCGTGACGTGCTTGCTGGTGAGCTTGGACACGTCGAGCGCGCCGAAGGGTAGTCCGTCGGCCTTGGCTTTGACGAAATCCTGAATCAGCTCCACATACCGGGCGACGGTCTTGGCGGCGCGCTCCTTGGTACACCAGGAGATGAAGTCATCGAGAACGCTGACGACGGATTCACTATTTGCAGGAGCCTCGCCGCCGAGGAGGTTGCGGAAGGCTGTCTCGATCTCGGGCGGAGCGTTCCATCGTCCGGTGCGATTGCTCTTCTTGGGGGCAGGGGCGTTCTCGGGATGCTTCCCCAACGGGTGGCGTTTGCCCCTGTGATTGACGTACCAGCCCTTTTCATCTTCCCACCACCACGGGCTCGGTTTGCGTGCCATGACGTCCTCCCAGTATGTAATCCGTACAGAATCACGCTCGACTGCTTATTCTATACGGTTAGTGTACGGAGAGCCGAAAAAATGTGTGATTTTCGCGAGAAAAAGCCTTAGACCACTAACCTTTTAATCCGTAGGTCCTGGGTTCGAGTCCCAGCGCCTTCACTGCAAGTGGTTGAAAGACAGGATGTTACGGCTGGTTTGTGAAATCGGTGCAGGGCGGCGGAAGTGCATTTCACAGGATTTCACAAGAATCGGGCCTGGCCTACACTCTGGAGGTCAGGCCCGTTCCGATTCCCGCCTGCCCTGACCTATCCGGCCGAACGCTTTTGGGCGAGCGGCAGGTTCAAACATACCCGGTGGGACAGGCGTCTCGCCTGTCCGGACCGGCGAGACGCCTGTCCCACCGGGTAGTTCACCTCTTGCCGGTCGCCTTGTCGGTCGTCCAGTTCGGCAGAAAGGCGGCTGACGAGTTCCCAGTCCCGTGCCTCGGTGGCCGCCTGAAGTTTCTCTTCCAGAGGCTCGTGGTCGGCAACGACGTATCCGTAGCGGGCGGCGACATCAGGGCGCAAGGCCGCCGCGATTCGTTGATAGTTCCGGTTGCTCTCCGCCCTCCGCTCAGGATCGTCCTCCGAGACGTAGTGCTTCATCATTACGTCCTTGCTCACCCGCGCGTCACGGGCAACCTGACTGCTCAAGCTCTCCCCGCTCCACGCACACTGGAGTCCGGTTTTTCGGAACACATGCGTCGTGGCGTGGCCCTTGGGCAGCGTGGCCGACCACGCGACGAGTTGCTCGTGAAACCAGTCCGCCAGGTTACCGGGGTCAAACTCGTCCTTCACCTGCCGGGCATACCTCGGCGTCGCGCTCCGCTCGTGGAACTGGTGCAGTTGTCCCGTGTAGGCCGCGAAGACGAAAGAGCTGTCGGTCCGGATGCCCTGCAACTCCGTATGGAGAGCTTCCGGGACGCGGAACCATTTCTCGACGTTCCATTTGCCGACGATGTCGAAGTGCCGCTCGGCACCGATCTCCCGCAAGTCCTCCCAGCGAAGGGTGACGGCCTCCATCCTCCGGCACTGCGACCAAAGCAGCAACTTGGCCAGGCAGGAGGCGACCGTGACGCCGGGCCAGTTCGCCGCAAGCCAGTCGAGCACCGAGATCAGTTCGTCCGCGTCGAACCGTCGCTTGGGCCGTTCCTCTCCTCCGATCCAGGTGAACTGCGTCCAGGGGTTGTCCGTGAGCAGTTTCTCAGGCGGCAGGACACCTCTGACGCATTTTTTCCCGGCGTTGCGGTTTGCTCGTTGAAATGCAGCCTGGAGAGTCCGGCTCCATTTCACGACGGTGTTTGCGCGGACGGTCCCGACCTGATCCGGCGGTCTGCTGTTCGGATACCTCTTTCTCCAGTTTCGGGGGAGGGTCAGCGCCTCGCGCTGGAAGGCGGCGCACACGTCCGGAGTGGCCGCCGCGATGGGCCGTCCGAAGTTGATCGGCTCCATCTTAAGGATGGCCCGAAAGGCATCGATGGCCTCCAGACAGTCGTCAAGAGATTTCGCTGCCCTCGCCTTTGCCGCTGAATCCGTGTGCCTGCCAAAATGAGCCTGCTGTAGTTTTTTGAACTCCTCGTCTGGGCTTTGACACGCATTGAGGAAAACCGGTAATTTGGCGAAGAGAGGCAGCTACCTATCTTCGCCAACTTGCCATTGTCGGCTAATGCGTGTCAAAGCCGAACGGCACCATCAACCGACTTGTTCCGCACCGATACGATTTTTTCGGTGAGGCAGTCGGCTCAGCGCTCGTCGGTGTTGGCGAACTGTCCTGTTGACGAACTTGGCTTCCGGGTTCATGCTGGTGCAGCCATAGTCGGGACTTTCTCAGGAAACCGGACAATTGCGGACACTTGACAGAGTGGCGGTCGGCAGGAATCTGAGCCACAAGTTGCTAATGTGTCATGCTTTAGTGCTATGGATGGCCCTTGGCTTTGCACTGTAAAGTGTCCGCACTGT
>JBBSDR010000110.1:0-10460 GCA_038240465.1 Gemmatales bacterium | reverse complement strand
GACGCGCTCCGCTCCGAAGACTCCGCGTCGCGGCTAACCAAATGCGTATGGCGCGATAACGCCGGACGCGCTCCGCTCCGAAGACTCGCGTCGCGGCTAACCGCGGAATCATCCTTATGGAACCATCTTCCTCCCACGAACGCTTGCTCGCCTGCTATCAGCAGGCGCTCGGGCATGACTTGCCGAACAAGCTCGTTGCGCTGCAAGGACTCGCCCGTCTGCTCGAGGAGGAACTGGCAGGACAACTGAGCGGCGAAACCAGCGAGTGGCTTGCTCGCATCGTCGGCCTGACACGAGAAATCGACGATCGGGTTCGCGCTCTCGCCGAGATGGGACGGGCCTTGCAGCAAGGGGGTCCGGTCACGACGATCGACCTGGAGGAGACGTGGTTGGAGGTTCGCAGCGAAATCTCCTTTCAAACAAACCACGGGATCCTGGCTGATTTTTGTTTCCCGGTGGAGGTCGTGGTTCTGCCGTGTCGGTCCTTCCGCCGGTTGCTGGCGGAATTTTTTAGATACGCGGTCCGTCGTTCTCTGCCGGGCAAGGATTTGCGGACGCTGTTATCCGCAGAGGCACTGGGATCGGACGTTGTCCTGCTCTGCTTTCAGGACAATGCCGCGCCCCCAACCGCCGGCATTCTTGAGCAGCCATTCGACCCCCGCCTCGACGACCCGGCCGGCCCCGCCGCTGGCCTGGGTCTGTTTCTCGCCCGGCTGCTGGTCGAGGGATGGGGAGGAACGATTCGCCTGTCCGCGCCGTCAGAAGGAGGCTGCCTCGTCGCCGTTGAAATTCCGCAGCCTCCCCCGCCCGGCAGCGCAGGGACCTGAGGACGTATCGGCCATGAAGGACAAACTCGACCTGTTCCTGATCGAAGACGACGACGATGTGGCCCTCTTGATGCGCAAGTGTCTCGAGCGGGCCGGCCATCGCGTGACGCGCTGCCGCACGGCCGCCGACGCGCTGATTGTTCTGGGCCAGACGACGTTCGACCTGGCCCTCCTCGACCAGAAGTTGCCCGACATGGCCGGCATCGATCTGCTGTACGCCCTGCACCGCGAGAACATCACCGTTCCGATCCTGATGGTGACCGGGTTCGGCGACGAGGACCTGGCCGCTCGTGTCCTGCGAGCGGGAGCGCTCGATTATGTCGTCAAGGACCAGTCGCTCGGCTTCCTGGTCGATCTGCCCAAGCGCGTGGCCGAGTCGGTTGCCCGGCAGCGACTGGAACACATGAATCGGCTGCTGATTCAGGCGCTCGAGTCGGCCCGCGACGGCGTGCTGATCACCGATCTGCAAGGGGTGATTCTCCACGTCAATCTCGCCCTGGAAAGCATGACCGGCTACAGCCGCGAGGAGTTGCTGGGCAAGACGCCGAGCCTGCTCAAGAGCGGCGTACATGCGCCCGAGGTCTATCAGGAGATGTGGCGTGCCATCCTCAACCGCGAGAGCTGGCAGGGAGAATTGACCAACCGGCGCAAGGATGGCAATTTCATCGAGGTGTCGCTGACGGTGTCGCCGATCTTCGATGCGCAGTTTCGGCTCACTCACTTCGTCGGCATTCAGCGCGACATCACGTCTCACAAGCAGCTCGAACGTCAACTGCGTCAGGCTCAGAAACTGCAAAGCGTCGGCACGCTCGCGGGCGGAGTGGCTCATGAGTTCAACAACTTGCTGGCGGGGATCAACGGCTACGCTTCTCTCGGCTTGCGCGAGCCGGGGGTCGATGCGACGCTGCGCGTGTTCCTGCAGAGCATCGTCGATCTGTCGGAGCGAGCGGCCTTGCTGACGCGCCAGTTGCTGGCCTTCGCCCGGAAGCCGGCCCTGATCCGCAGGCCGGCGCCGATCCCCGAACTGGTCCGGAACACGGCTGAGCTGGTTACGCGAAGCATGCAGCAGGAGGTCGTCCTCGACATCCACGATCGCGGGACGGACGGCGGCTTGCTGATCGTCGAGGCGGACGGAAATCAGCTTCAGCAGGCGCTGATCAACCTGGCCCTGAATGCTCGTGATGCCGTCAAGGAGCGCGAAGCGCTGCAGCCGAAAGGCGCGGAGGCGCTTGCGTCTCCGGGCATCGTCTTTCGGGTTCGCGAGGCGATCCTGACCGCGTTGCAGCCAACATTTCCTCAGAACGTGCCTCCGGGCCATTACGTCGTCGTCGAGGTGGAGGATGAGGGTAGCGGCATGCCGATCGAGGTCTTGAACCAGGCCCTGGACCCGTTCTTCACGACGAAAGAGGTCGGCCAGGGGACCGGACTGGGCTTGCCTGTGGTCTTTGGCATCGTTCAGGGCCATCAGGGCTACATCACCTTGCGAAGTGAGATCGGCCGGGGCAGTTGCGTCAGCCTTTACCTGCCGCGTTCGCAGCAGCCATCCGGGTCCGAACCCGTCCGGACCGCCCTCGAATCGGGACTGGTCCTCGAGCCGGAAACGTCGCCGAGATACCACATCCTGGTCGTCGATGATGAGGAAGCGGTCCTCGACGTTGTCCGGCGTTTCCTGGAGATTGCCGGCCATACCGTGGTCTGTGTGACGAGTGGTCACGAGGCGATCGGCCTGGTGCGTGAAGGGCGTCCGATCGACCTGGTGATCCTGGATTTGATGATGCCGCGCGAGAACAGCGCGGCGACCTTCCAGCGGCTCCGCGAGCGCAAACCGGACTTGCCCGTGCTGCTGTGTACGGGCCTGATTCGCGACGATGCGCCTGCCGAGTTGCTGAGGGCCGGAGCCGCCGGGCTGCTGCGCAAGCCATTTCGGATGACGGAACTATGGTACGCCGTCAAGCACGCCCTGGGACGCTGACGGCCGGGAGGCTGGACAATCTCCGCAAGATAATCCTGCGAGGCAAGCCGCGGCCACTTTTCGCTTCCCGAGCGAGATGAGGAGGCGGACGACTGGCTCCGCCGAACATCCTCAGGATTTCCTCGAATCAGCCGGCCGGCCTTGGAGAAGGGGGTAATGATTCCCTCGTCTCAACCCTCTTCAGTCCGGAGGAAATCATCGTGAATACGATCGCATGGCAGACCTATGCAGCAGTCGCGGAACTCGTGCAGCAGGGCCAAACCGACCGGGCGCGAGCGCTGGCGGTGACGATCCGGGTCGATCACCTGCGCGGCAGGGCACTTCTCCTGGCGAATTACAGTCGCCGGCTGTGATGGACGGCGACCGCGAATCGCCAAGAAAACGCACCACGACTGTCGCCTGTTTTTCGGCGATAACGGAGCAAATCAGTCGAGCCGCGTCCGTATACTAACCCGCTATGACGCCAGCCATTCTCTGCACGAACCTCGTCAAGCGCTACGACGGCCGACCACCCGTCGAGGCTGTTCGCGGGCTGGACCTGACCGTTCAGCCCGGCGAATGCTTCGGCCTGCTCGGTCCCAACGGCGCCGGCAAGACCACAACCATCGAAATCCTTGAAGGACTGACCGAGGCGACCGCGGGCGAGGTCGAACTGTTCGGCCTGCGCTGGGGCCGCGATGACACCGCCATCAAGGAGCGTATCGGCATCTCGCTTCAGGAAACGAAGCTGTCCGAGAAGCTGACCGTGCGCGAGACCGTCACGCTGTTCCGCAGCTTCTATCGCCAGGGCCTCGAACCCGATGAGGTCGTTCGCCGGGTGTCGCTGGAGGAGAAGGCGACCGCTCGCGTCGGCAAACTGTCCGGAGGCCAGCGGCAGCGTCTCGCCGTGGCCTGCGCTCTTGTCGGCGCTCCGGATCTGCTGCTGCTCGATGAGCCGACGACCGGACTCGATCCGCAATCGCGACGGCAACTGTGGGACCTCATTCGCGATTTCCGCACCGAGGGCCGCACGGTCCTGCTGACGACGCACTACATGGACGAGGCCGAGCGACTGTGCGACCGTGTCGCCGTCGTCGATCACGGCAAGGTCATCGCCCTCGGGACGCCGCGCGAGTTGATCGCCGAGTTGGGCGGTGAACACGTCGTCGAGTTCACCCTGCTGGCGGACGCTGGCCGGCCGGTCCCCGATGCGACCTTCCTTGATGGCCTGTCCGCGGTGCGCTCCGTGCGTCGAGAGGCCGACCATTACTCGCTGTCCGTGTCGGAGCCGCATGTCGCCCTGCCGGCACTGCTGGCCCGGCTTCAGGAGAAGGGCCAGCTCATGGCCAGTCTGACGACGCGGCATGCCGGGCTGGAGGACGTCTTCGTCACGCTGACCGGCCGGCACCTGCGCGAAGGAGACGCGGCTCCATGAACCATCCTCCGAAGCGCTATTCGCCTCTGGGGCAGCTCGTCCTCGCCAGGTTGCGCGAGTTCTTCCGCGAACCCGAAGCACTCTTCTGGGTGTACGGCTTCCCCATTCTGATCGTCGTGGCCCTCGGCATCGCCTTTCGTAACAAGCCCGTCGAACACCACACCGTCGATATTCAGCAGAGGCCAGGCGCGGAAACAGCCTCTTTCGCGGAGAAAGCGCTGGCAAAGGACAGCAGATATGTCGTTCACGTCGCTGACGAGGCCGCCTGTCATCTGCGGCTGCGCACCGGCAAGACCGACGTGGTGGTGATCCCGGCCGAATCCGGAGAGGGGTACAAATACTTCTTCGATCCGACGAGGCCGGAAGGCGCACTGGCCCGCGGCAAGGTGGAGGACACCCTGCAGCGCGCTGCCGGACGCAAGGATCCGTTGCCCACTGGAGAGAAGGAGTTGGATGAGCCGGGAGCGCGTTACGTCGATTTCCTGATTCCCGGCTTGCTCGGCATGAGCCTGATGGGTGGCGGCATGTTCGGCGTCGGCTTCGCCATCGTCGATCTGCGCATTCGCAAGGTCCTCAAGCGCTTTCTCGCCACGCCGATGCGCCGGAGCCACTTTTTGCTGGCCATGCTGCTCAGCCGGCTGGTCCTGCTGGCGCCCGAGGTCTTCGTGCTGCTGCTGTTCTCGCGGTTGGCTTTCGGCGTTGTCATCCAGGGCAGTCTGCTGACGATGGCCGTGCTGATCCTGCTGGGGGCGGTGACGTTCTCCGGTCTCGGCCTGCTGGTGGCCAGCCGGGCGCGGACCCTGGAGGCGGTGTCGGGACTGATGAACTTGACAATGCTGCCGATGTGGGTGCTGTCGGGGGTCTTCTTCTCACCGGAGCGTTTCCCGGAAGCGGCACAGCCATTCATCCAGGCGCTGCCGTTGACGCCGCTGATCGACGCGCTCAGGAATGTGAGTCTGGAGGGTGCCAGCCTGGCCTCGCAGTGGCGGCAACTGGCGATTCTCGCCGCATGGGCGACAGGCAGTTTCCTCGTTGCCCTGCGCTGGTTCCGCTGGCACTGATCCGGAAGCGCATGGATCGCGAGTTCATGGACATGATGGAGGTGAAGCCCTGGTGAAGAGATTACTACCGTTCTCTTGGCACAAGGGTTACCATGAGACAGAGGAGTTTGTTTGTCTTCGTGAGAGGTCGAGTCGGTCATGAAGCTTGAAACAATTGAAATCCGAAACCTCCGCGCGATCGAGAAACTGACTCTCTCGCTGAAGGACGATCTCGACCTGATTCGCGATCGCTTTCCGATCGTCGGGCCTAATACCTCCGGCAAAACGACGATCCTCGACGCCATTGCTCTCAGTCTGATGCCCGTTACCGAAGTTTATCAACTGCGCGACGGATTACTCCTCACGCCCTCCTCTCTGGTACGCCGCGGCGCGATTCAGGCATCGGTTACCTGCACGGTGTGGTTCAGCGACGATGAGATCGAGACCACAAAAGAAGTCCTACAGCGAGCGGGGAACCCTTATAACAACCGTCCCTTCCCTCGCGGGAACCGCATCAAGGTTCACTGGACGTTCCCCGATCCGCAGGGTCGTCATCGCCTCGGATCCTACTCTTGCGAGCCGCGCGAGGGCTGGATGCTGTTTCGGGGACGGAAAGTCCTGATGAACAATCTGCATGTACCAGGACTCAGTTCGCATGGCTTCCGCCGCCTCGGTCACATCATCCTTTTCGATCAGCAGCGCACGGGTCTTGCGAAAAGGCTGACATCTTCAGAGCGAACCTTGCTCGATCGTCTTCTCGATCCGGACCCGAACGAGGGGGCGGAAGAAACGGATCGAGGTGATCCGGGAGGATACGACGCAGGCCGCCGCAACGGATTCGCCCCGGTTGAGTACACGACAGATCCCCGCTTGATTCTGACCAGCCTGGCCATGCGAGCTCAGGTCGCTCAAGATCCGGAGGCTACAGAGAAGGAATACTATCGCCGAGTCTGCGAACTGTACGAACACGTCTGCCGCCCACACAAGATCGTCGGTCTGTATAACACGGACCACGGGCTGGACATGGAGTTCAGCGGTGAGCGCGGCGTGTACTACTACGACGGCCTGAGCAGTGGCCAGCAGATGGTGTTACTCTTGCTCTTGCAATTCGCGACCCGTCGTATTCATCGCTCAATCGTCCTCATCGACGAGTTAGAACTGCATCTGCATCCCCACTGGCAGGATCGACTCTATTACGCATTGAGCGATCTGGGCGACGACAACCAGTTTATCTTCACGACCCACTCGACGCACTTGCGTGACACAATCCGCGACGAGGTCTACCACAGTACAGGGGAACTCGATGACTCGGTTGCCACCAGGTGAGAGAAGGACATGGAAGAAATTTGGTTGGTCTGCGAAGGGGGGCCGGAAAGCGTCGATGCGGCCATTCTGAAGCCGATCTTCACTCGCGTCCTTGCTGCCGGAATTGCCATTGTCCCGGCCGGCGGCAGCAGTCCGGGCGTCGCGGCGGCGTTCCTCGAAAGCCAGCGCGGAGGACGGGCGTCGTACATCATCGATCGCGACTACCGGCGTCGAGAGCAGGCCGAAGAATCATTCCACGATGGCAAGAATGGGTTCATCTGGCGCCGGCACTCCATTGAGAACTACCTCCTGTGTGTCCCCGTGATTGTCCGGGCGTTTCAACGGCTTCGAGAACGGTTCGAGCGTCAGTTGTCCGGTCATCTTCCGGCTTGGGTACTCGTCTTGCCGACCGATGCAGCGCAAATCTCAGAAGCCTTGCGAGTATGCGCTGGGCGTCGGGCGGCCGAGGAAGCCTGTCGCCTGACTATTCAGCGGCTCTGGGAAGACCTTTCGCCGACGGCGGGACGAGTCCAGAAACGCACGCTATCCCTTCCGCCTGGCCGTGAGGCGGGCGATCTCGAGGGCTGGCGTGAAGCGCTTCGTTGCGAAGTGCAGCGCCTGCGCGAGGCAGCGGTTCAGACAGACCAATCGCCCCATCTTCAGCCAGGAGCCATCGTCGAGCGCTTCGACGAAGTCCATCGTAGCGTGACAGCACCTGACTACATCGCCAACCTCCAGTTCCTGGTCGATTTCCACGGACGCGATCTCCTGCATGAATTTCGCAACTGGCTCGAACATCTCGGTATTCATCTCAAGTACCAGAGATTGGTCACAGAACTTCTCGACGCGGTTGCTGAGGTGTACGCTGGCGACCGCGCCGTCTATGGAACGGACGATTTTCTCGCCCTTGCGAATGGCGTACGAGCGCTGGCCGGATTGCCACCTCTGCCTTGAACTCGTGGAATCAGCTCGCGCTTCCGCAAGCGCTTCTCGCGCAGCTTATTAGCGCTCCCAATGCCCTTTCATCCTCCTATCGCTCCCACTGATCGACGATCGCCTGCAACGCCTCGGCATCGACGTCCCTTTCGACTTCCACACGCTCGTAGGGCGTCTGGGCCGGCGGGCTGACGAGGGAGCGAATTCCGTGAGAGGCCAGGTGGGCGCGCAACTCTTCTCCGCGCCCATCCGCGACGTGGATGACGAACTGGTCGCCAGCCGGGAACACTTTCAACTCTTCGACATCGTGGGTCTTCATGAGAGTTCTCCTTGGGGCCGAAAGGATTGAGTGCAAACAGCATGCCCTCCGGATGCCCTCCGGCCCTATAGTGACAGGAGGGAACAAGAGCGTGATCCCGGTGGAGGACCCTTCGGTGCGCATCGCCATCCTGACCAACGAGTACCCGCCAAACGTCTACGGCGGAGCCGGCGTCCATGTCGAGTATCTCACTCGCGAGCTGGCCCGGCTGGACAATGGCCATCATCAGGTGAACGTCCTGTCCTTCGGCGACCAGATCATCGGCCAGGCCAACCTGACCGTTCGCGGCATCGCTTCGCACTGTCCGCCGATCCCGACTCAGGACCCACGCCATCAGAAGTTGATGGACACGATGCTCCGCAATCTCGTCATGGCCGGCGAGTTGGGAGACGTGGACGTCGTCCATTGCCATACCTGGTACACCCACCTGGCCGGCTGCCTGGTCAAGCAGTTGACGGGCGCCGCCCTGGTGCTGACCACACACTCGCTGGAGCCACACCGGCCGTGGAAAGCGGAGCAACTCGGCACCGCTTACCAGGCCAGTTCGTGGGTCGAGCGGACGGCGTATGAGAACGCCGACGGAGTGATCGCCGTCTCGGAGTCGATGCGCCACGACGTCCACGGCCTGTACGGCGTCCCCGAGGAGAAGATCCGCGTCATCCACAATGGCATCGATCTCGACCAGTATCGCCCCACTCCGGACGCCAGCGTCCTGACCCGCTACGGCGTCGATCCGAACCAACCCTATGTGCTGTTCGTCGGTCGCATCACGCGACAGAAGGGGATCATCCACCTCGTCAGGGCCATCCAGCACTTTCGGCCTGGCGTGCAGGTCGTGTTGTGCGCCGGTGCGCCGGATACGGAGGAGATCGGGCGAGAGATGACCCAGCGCGTGGAGGAGGCCCGCCGACACCGAGCGGACCCGATTGTCTGGGTGCGAGAGATGGTGCCGCGCGAGGACGTGATCCCCCTCTACACGCAGGCGGCAGTTTTCGTGTGTCCGTCGGTGTATGAGCCATTCGGCATCATCAACCTGGAGGCGATGGCGTGCGGCACGCCGGTTGTCGCCTCCGCGGTCGGCGGGATCAAGGAAGTCGTCGTCCACGAGAAGACTGGTCTACTGGTGCCGCTGGAGCAGGCGGGACCGGTTGACATCGAGCCGCGCGACCCGGATCGCTTCGCCCGCGACCTGGCGGCGGCGGTCAACGAGTTGTTGGACGATCCGGCGCGGCGGGCGCGGATGGGAGAGCGGGCGCGCGAACGGGTGGAACACTTCTTTAGCTGGTCGAGCATCGCCCGCTGGACGGCCGACTTCTACTGGGACCTCGTCCAGGCATAGCCCAGCAAGGCACCCGAAGTCTGGCGACTTCGGCTACGAGGGATCTGCTTACTTGCCGAGGTAATAATAGCCGAAGGGATCGGCCAGGGTTATTTGTCTCCCCGTTCGCGAAAGATTTGGGTTTTTCGATCGCTGAATGTTAAGATGACGCGAGTGTATCGACTGACGCTGGACGATCCCACCCCGACCCTGCCCCTTCGATTCTTCCTGGAGTACACCGATGGCTGGTCAACTCGCTCCCGGAGCCGCTGCTCATCGACGGCTGTCTCGGCGCAGTTTCCTCGCGATCGGGACACTCGGCGTCGGGGGACTCACACTACCCCAGCTTTTGCGCGCCGAGGCGGCCGCCGGTTCTCGGCCATCACGGAAATCGGTGATCCTGATCTACCTGGTCGGTGGACCTCCGCATCAGGACATGTTCGATCTGAAGCCCGACGCTCCCAAAGAGATTGCCGGCCCCTGGAAGCCGATCGCGACCAATGTCACAGGCATCCAGATTGGCGAGGCGTTCCCGCGCCTGGCGCGGATCATGGACAAGCTGGTCGTCGTGCGCTCCCTGGTCGGCAATCAGAGCGACCACGACGCCATCCAGGTTTTCAACGGCCATCATCCGCGCAAGCCCACTCCCGCCGGAGGTTGGCCTCAATTCGGCTCCACTGTCGCGAAAGTGCAAGGACACGTCGATCGCGCCATGCCTCCATTCCTCAGCCTGTGCTACACCTGCACGCACGGGCCTTACAACGAGCCTGGTCCCGGTTTCCTTGGCACGTCGTTGGCCCCCTTCCGGCCGATGGGGCCATCGCGCGAGGACATGGTCCTGCGCGGCATCACCGTCGATCGTCTTGCCGATCGAAAGACACTGCTGCGGAGCTTCGACGGGCTGCGCCGCGATGTCGATGCCGGCGGCGCGATGCAGGGAATGGATCACTTCACCGAGCAAGCCTTCGGGCTGCTCACATCCTCCCGGCTGGCTGAGGCCCTCGATCTGTCCCGAGAGGATGCCCGCGTCGTCGAGCGTTACGGCACCGGCAACCCGAAGATTTTCATGGACGACAACGGCGCTCCGCGCGTCCCCCAGAGTCTGCTGATGGCCCGGCGTCTGATCGAGGCCGGCGTTCGCGTGGTCACGCTGAATTACAGCAAATGGGACTGGCACGGCGGCGCCAACAATTCCATCTTCAAGCGCGAGGCCGAGGATTTCCCGGTCTTCGACCGTTGCGTCAGCGCGCTCGTCGAGGACCTGCATCAACGCGGACTCGACAAGGATTGCACGGTTGTCATCATGGGTGAGTTCGGCCGCACGCCGCG
>JBBSDR010000109.1:0-10478 GCA_038240465.1 Gemmatales bacterium | reverse complement strand
TTGCCGTCGCCGTTGACATCCACCGCGATCAGGGAAAGGGGCAAGGTCCCCACGGCAAAGCGGCGCTCGGCCTGGAAGCCGCCTCGACCATCTCCCAGCAGGACCGAGATGTCGCCGGAACCACGGTTGGCGGCGATCAGATCGACGTTGCCGTCGTGGTTCACATCGAGGGCAAGAGTGCTCCCTGGGGTAGAACCAACGGCAAAGTGTCGCGCTAACTGGAAAGAACCGTCAAGGTTTGCCAGCCGCACAGCTACGTCGTTGCCAATCTCGATCAGGTCGGGCCGGCCGTCTCGATTGAAGTCCGCGAGCATCAGGTGGGGAGCGTGCGGTTCCAGCGCGAACGTGGGCTGCACTGCGAAACTGCCGTCGCCTACGCCCAGAAGCTCGGCCGCGCCTCCGGTCAAAGGGTTGAAGGCGAGCAGATCGACTCGGCCGTCACCGTTGAAGTCGCCGGCCAGGAGGCCCTGAGGAGCGAATGGCAAAGGAATGCGGCGCTCCACCTGGAACGTACCGTCGCCGATGCCCGGGAGGACCGACAGGTCGGAGGTCTGAAGGTTGGCTGTCACCAGGTCGAGCCGGCCATCGCCATTGATGTCGATGGACAGCGTGGAGAGAGGAGCGAGGCCCACCTCGTTGGGACGGTCGGCCTGGAATGAGCCATCGCCGTTGCCCACGAATACATCCACCCCGCTGCTGTCGATGCGGGTTGTCACCAGATCGACCCGGCCATCTCCGGTGGCATCGACCACGCTGACGTCGCCGGTGCCGTCGCCGACGTGGACCTGCTGACCCGGCGTGAAGTGGCCATGCCCATCGTTGAGGAACACCGAGACGTCGCGCGACAGGACGGGTTTGGCGATCAGATCGGGAGCGCCGTCGCCGTTGACGTCGGCCACGGTCACGGAACTGACCGCCGAGCCTACGGGAATGGATTGCTGATCCTGAAACGTGCCGTCGCCATTGCCGAACAGGAGGGAGAGGTCGCCGGAAGCGTTCGCGGTGACCAGGTCGATATGGCCGTCGCCGTTGAGGTCGGCCGCGCTCACCGATTGCGGAAAATGGCCCACGGTGAAGGTGCGCTGATCCAGAAGCGTGCCGTCGGCATTGAACCGCACGACCATCACGGCGCCAGGCGTGCTGGGGTCCTCCTGCGACGGAATGTTGGGAACGACCGGCGCGATAAGGGCTTGCCGGCCATGGCCGTCGAGGTCGGCGCTGATGAACGTCCCGGGATTCTCGTCGAGAGTGATGTCCGGCTGAAGCTGGAATGAGCCTGCACCGTCGCCGAGCAGCACCGAGATGGTCGAAAGGAAGGAATACTGCACGACGAGGTCGAGGTTGCCGCCTCCGTTCACGTCCGCAACCACGACCGACGCCGGACTGCCACTGAGGAAATAGTCGTGTTCCAGGAAATTCCCCAGGCCGTCATTGAGCAGGACGGAAACCGAGTTCGCGCCGGTATTGGCGACGACAATGTCGGGGTTGCCATCCCCGTTCAGGTCGGTCACGACAAACGTTCCGAAGCCGGCAACGGTGCGCCCGGGTTCAAAGGTGCCGTCGCCGTTGCCCAGGAACAATTCCAGGGAGCCGAAAGTAGCCTGCGCGAGGACGTCGAAGTGGCCGTCGCCATTGAAATCCGCCACGGCCAGGTTGCCGGAGGCGATGGACGCGAAAGCAGGAGGTACGAACTGGCCGTTCCCTGTCCCCAGTTGCACGGTCGGCCCGATGCCGCCGTCAGGCGCCTGAACGGCGTCGAGGATGCCATCCTCGTTCACGTCGGCCAGGACGAGGTTCGGAGCAACCTGAACAGGAGTGGAGGGAATCGGCGTGGCTGGGCTGACCCGATCGTCGATCTTTAGCCGATACGCGCCGAATTGTCCGGCCCGGCCCGAAACCCGAAGCACGGCGCCGACAGTTTGGGCCGCACTCAGGTTTTGTTCGATGAGCGGAGCAGACGGGTTGGAAGGATTGCCATCGGATTGCACAATCTCCTGGCCGTCCAGAGTCAGAAGCGTCAGGCGCGGGACGAAGGATGAACCAGGCAGGGGAATGGCGGAGACAGTGAACATCCCGCCTGCGCCTCCGGAAACGGCGTAATAGTCCGCCTCGTCCGGGGCGCCGATCGAGCCGCTCAGGATGGTCAGGGGGGCCACCGGATCGGCCAGGACCGCAGTGTCGTTGGCGCCGCTCTCGCTCTGCAGTTGAAACAGGCGGAGAGTATCTCGATCTGTCGTGGTATTCGAGTTGTTGAATTCGTTTTCCTCGGGGACATCGTTCGCGGGATCGATTCGCAAGCCGACGTGATAGACGCCGCCCGAGGAGGTTGGCGTTGCGGGCAGCATGAAGCTCACATGTCCGGCGGCCGTTACACCTGCGTCGAGCGCATCAACCGTGAAGCTGGTCAGGACTGGATCCGTGGGACTGACGTCGTTGTTCGATGACAACACCACGTCCACGCGAAACGGCCCGGCAGTCGTCGCGCCCTGGTTGGCGACCGCGTAATCCGCCGTGACCGTGCCGCCCCAGACGGCGTCGGTCTGGCGGAGCTTGAAGGAAGCGCCGACGAGATCGGGAAGTGGTTGAGTGACGGCTCCCTGGTCGACGATCAGGGAGAACGAGAGGTTGTAGTTATTGAAGCTGGATTGGGGAGTGTCAAAGCGCACTTCAAGGGTCCACGGACCCTGTGCCTGTTTGCCGTCGAAGTCCGCCAGGTTGCCATCGGGATGGAATTCGCCAAACGGGACGGGAGCGCCGGCAATGGGATCGGCCGCCTCGTCATTGAAGGTCAGAAAGAGTGAACCGCCAAAGGGAGAAACGGTCAGGGCGTGGTCCAGTTCCACCCGTGTTTGATCGGGTCCAATCAGCGTCACCGTGGCGGTTCCGTCAAAGTTGAAGAAGGACCCATTGACCGCCACGTCAAGGTCGCCGACGCCGAATGACCGATCGACCACGACGGAAGATGTCAGCGTCGTCGCATCCGCGGAGAGCGTCCCGTTGCCGCCGCTCGGAAACGTGACCGTCGAAAGCAGCGTGCGATCTTCCAGCACCTCCACTCGCGGCACGGCTCGCCGGACAGCTCGCTTCTTCGGCCGCGCCCGGCGGAAGGACGCCAACCAGGGATGCGCTTTCAGGCGGCGAATGAACGTCATGGGACGCGCCT
This sequence comes from Gemmatales bacterium, assembly GCA_038240465.1. GTDB lineage: Bacteria > Planctomycetota > Planctomycetia > Gemmatales > Gemmataceae > JBBRIK01. Next base: position 7,315 of record JBBSDR010000109.1, on the reverse strand, counting down.
CGTTGGGGGGTAATCCGTTTCAGCGAGACTTGATCTCGGAGGATAGCCGCACGATTTCCGGCAGATGGGCCAATGCCGCCAGCGCCGAATCCTTCTCGACACAGTTGCGCCAGAAGGCCGCTCGCTCGTTCGCCGGCACGCGCGCCAGGGCCTGTTGCAACAACTCGATGGACCGGCGGCGCGACTGTTCCACGATGTCGGCTCGTGTTCGCCCGCCGCGGCTGACTACCTGGGCATGGACGCGAGCGGCGTTGTAGAGCAGACGTGACGTGTGTTTGCAGGATGCCAGCCCGGCCTCGACATCGCGCAAGGCTCGCTCCGGGTCGCCAAGTTTGATCCGCGCGTCGGCCCGCCCGATCAGCGCCTCGCCCTGAGCCGGCTCCTTCCCCAGGGTGTCCTCGAAATCGGCCAGCGCCAGCATCGGAGCGCCTTCGACGAGATAGGCCCAGCCGCGCAGCACCAGCAAATCGGCATCACTCTCGATCTGCAATCCCTGGGTGTAACTGGCGATGGCGGAGCGGAAATCGTTCGCTCGCGCATGAATCAGGCCGCGCGCCTTGTATGTCTCGGACAGCCGGTGCAATTCGTCTCGTTTGTGCGCGTCCGGCTTCGGCACCAGTTCGAGGTATCGATCCAGCGCCTGCCCCGCGTCGGCATGGCGATTGAGGGCGAGCAGCGGCTCGGCCCGCAGACGATGCGCAATGAACTGATCGGGACGCAGTTTCAGGACGGCGTCGAAGACATCCACGGCAGTTCGATGTTCGCCGCTCTGGTGCAGCAGCCGGCCCAGTTCGATCAGGTCGCCCGCCAGCGCTGCCGTTGCCGACGGAGCCAGGACAATCGCCCTGGCGAGGTCCGCGCGCGCCTTCGCGGATTCGCCCAGCAGCAGATGCAGCCGACCGCGCTCCTGATAGTACGCGGGGACGCGATCCCGGCGGGCAATGGCTCGGTCGAGGACGGTCACGGCGTCTCGCCAGGCGTCTCGACTCGCTGCGGTGAGGAGGGCATCGTTCGCGCCGCTGCCCAGGCCGGATGTCCCCAGCGCCAGCAAGGCCGGCTGCCAGGGCGGCAACTCGGCCCGGCGCTTGTGGACGAGAGCGAGGTTGAGATAGGCGGGAGCAGCGTCGGGATTGAGCGCGATGGCCTGTTCCAGTTCGGCAATGGCGCGCGTGAGATCGCGGCGCTTGACGGCCAGAACGCCTCGATTGACGTGAGCGACATAGCGGGCCATCGCGTCCGGCGGGGAGGCCAGAATCTCGTCGTAATCCTTCTCTGCGGATTCCCACTCGCCCAACTCCATCGATGCGAAACCGCGCAGCAACAGCGGCCAGCGGAAGTCCGGGCGCTGTTCGAGGCAGGCGCTCAAGTTTGTCTTCGCGTCTTGCCAGCGGCCTTCTTGCACCCGACAGACGGCCAGCAGATACAGGGCGCCATAGTGGCCCGGCTGCTTTTGCAGACAGCCCGACAGCAACCGTGCCGCCTCCTTGAGATCGCGCGTTTCGCCGTGCCGGGTGTAATCGCGATAGCGGTCCATACCGGCCAGGAAGAAGTCGGAGGGCAGATCGAGGAGGATGTCCGCCGCCTGAGTGCGCGCGATTCGGGCTTCTTGCGGCCGATCGAGCTTGTCGAGATAGTCCGCTCGACGCGCCAGGCCGGCCCGAGTCTTGATGCCCAGCCGTTCGCCTCGGTCGAGCAAGGCGAGCGCCTGGCGAAGGCGTCCGTGCCATGCTTCCTTCTTCTCTCCGGCGCGCGGCTGGGCCAGCACCTCGGCCTCCATCAGCAGCAGTTCGTAACAGAGGGCGTTGATCCGCAATCGCTCCTCCGGCTTGAAAAACCGTGGATCGGCATCGGCCGGTCCGCGTCCGTCGAGTTCGACTCCGAAGAGGCTCCTGCCCGTACACGACGACGTGCAGACGCGATCGAAGTTGCCGGCGAGTTCGAGACCGGTGAACAGCGTGCTGAAGAAGACGGCATCGCCGTGGTGCTGTCGCAGGGTCAGCAGCCGGCCCTGGATGGCGTCGCGTTCGCGCGCGGAAGCGGTCTCTCCTTCCGCCTTCGCGCGCAGCCGGGACGCCGGCTCGCGCAGCCAGTGGTTCGCGAACGTCGTCTCGTTCTCGATCAGGGCGAGTGCCTCGCCGGTGAGCCGAATCACTGCGGGCCAGTCGTGCGTCCGGTCAGCATTTTCGGCCCGCGCATAGAGGGCCTCGAAGCGAGTGCGGACGTCGGCCAGGCGCTTCTGTTCGGCCAGTTCGCGCTGTTGCAACCGGCTCTCGACCTCCAGCAGTTCAGCCCGCTTCTGGAACAGAGCAGCCCCCTTGCGTGCGCTCTCCAGGCGGACGTACAGGGCGGTCATCGACGCGACAATAAAGCCGATGCCGACGGCCACGACCGCAGCCGTCATGGGCGAGCGCCGCGTCCATTTGACGAGGCGCTCCAGGGGACTGGCTCGACGGGCCAGGACCGGTTTTTGCGCCAGGAAGCGATCGAGATCATCGGCCAGATCGCGCGCGCTGGCGTAGCGATGCTGGCTCTTCTTTTCGAGGCTCTTGAGGCAGATCGTTTCGAGGTCGCGCGGCACTTTTGGCTGCAGGCGGCCTGGCGGGACCGGTTCTTGCTGGCGAACCTGGTCGAGCGTCTCCCAGACAGTGAGTCCTTTGAAGGGAGGCCGTCCGGTGAGCATCTCGTAGAGGATGGCGCCCAGCGAGTAGACATCGGTGGCCGGGCCGATGGCGTTGGTCAGTCCCTCGGCCTGCTCGGGAGCCATGTAGGAAGGTGTGCCGACGATGACGCCGCTCCGCGTCTGGCCGCTGTCATCGTCGAGGCGCTTGGCGAGTCCGAAGTCCGTCACCTTCGGTTCCAAATCCGAAATCCGAAATCCGAAATCCGAAACAGAGATCTCTGTCTTCTTTTCGGATTTCGGATTTCGGATTTCGGATTTTGCCAGCAGGATGTTGGCCGGCTTCAGATCGCGGTGAATGATGCCCTGTGAGTGAGCGGCCTCGATGGCGACGGCGAGCGTGCGCAGCAGGCGGGCGCTCTCGCGGGCCGGCTGCGGGACACCGAGCAGGTGACGATCGAGACTTCCCCCCTCGATGAACTCCAGCGAAAAGTACAACTGGCCCTCGAACTCGCCGATCTCGTAAATCTGCACAATGTTCGGATGCTGCAGCCGGGCAATCGCTTCCGCCTCGCCCGTAAAGCGAGTCCGTTCTTGCGCTCCTCCCGTACCTCCCAGGATCATCTTGAGAGCGACGAGACGATTGAGACCGAGTTGTCGCGCCTTGTAGACGACGCCCATGCCGCCCCGGCCCAACTCCTCCAGGATCTCGTATCCCGGCACGCGCGGCAGAGACGCCGTATCGCGGCGGCTGAAATCCAGGATCGTCGCGAAGCCATCGGACGGCTCGTCGGATTCCGGCGGCATGAGTGTCCGGGGAAACTCTGCCTCGTCGTCCGCGGCGGGAACGATCGTCAGTGGGAATCGCTCCTGGCACGGCGTGAGCGGTTCGCGAGCGGGTTCGGCCATGACGAAATTCGCCTTTGACGTTCGAGACAATCAACGACACGGCAGTTGAGCTGAGATGTGCAACCCGATGAGACTGCGAGAGTGGAGGAGTTTGTAACCTGCCCGACAGGATGGAAACAAGACGACTTTTTACAGGAGATGAGTTGACGTCGCCCTCGCGCCGGGTGTCGCCGATCATCCCTCGGGTTTGTCCAGAAGTTCTTGCAACCGCGCTGCCAACTCATCGGGCAAGCGCATGCGCCAGGATTCGTCAAGCAATCCCACGGCCAGCAGGTCGCGCAGGTGAGTTCGATCCTTGTCGCGGAATGAAGTCAGCTTCATCCTGATGAGGGCGTCAAGCCGGAGAACTCGGAAGACCTCCGACGCTTCCGCCTCGATGACGTCCGGGGCGGGGAAAGCGTATTCAGGTCGCACTTTCTCGCCGGCGAAGATGATGTGAATCGCATCGCGCGCCTTCGCATCCGGACCGTCCAGAAACATGTCCATGCTCGCTGCGTGACGGTATAGGAACCCGACTGATTCGAGAGCGGCCGTGGCGGCCGCAAGATCGCCGCGGCGGAGAAGGATATCCACGTCCTGCGTGAAACGCACCACGGATTGATCGACCTGCCCGACCCAGGCGGCAACCGCATTCCCTCCGATCACCGCGTGCGCGACGCCCGCCTTTTCAAGTGCTGCCGTCGCACGTAACAACCGCTCGCGCACCTGTTCCACGGCTCGAAGTGTCCTTTCCCAGGAGGGTAAGCCCAATGGTAAAGTCTGCATAGGGTGTAATATAATCATCACGCGGCGCCTCCGCAATGTGGGGGACCCGTTTTCAGAGTGTCCAGGCGACGCGGCAGGGACGGACAGCATTCGTTCCGTCTGCTTCTTGGTCCGGTGTCTGACTTATTTTCCCCGTATGCACGCCCCTCAAGCGATGCACCGCAGCCCGACGCGGAGGACCGATGGTCGCCATTCACCCACAGCCGATCCCCAAGTGGCTCTACGATGAAGTCGATCGGTACTTCATCCCCCTGCCGTTCGAGCCGGCCACGATTTTGGATATCGGGGCAAATATCGGCGCGTTTGCGCAACGGGCCCGCGAGAAATGGCCCGGGGTCCAGATCGTCTGTTGCGAACCGATGCCCTTCAATGTTGTCCACCTGCGGAGGAACGCCCCCGCCGGCACAACGATCATCTCCGCCGCGGTGCGCGAGCAGAGCGGGGTCGATGAAATCTTCATCGGTGACAACTTCGTAACGGGCGGGTTTGTTCAGTTCGGCCGGCAGACCCAGCAGAAGTTGCTGGTGGAGTGCATCGCAGCACGCGAATTGCCTCCCTGCGACCTGGTCAAGATCGACACGGAGGGGTGTGAGGTAGAGATCCTTCGGAATCTGCAACTCAAGCGGACCCAGGCACTCTTTCTCGAGCATCACAGCCGGGCGGACGCCGAGACAATCAAGGCGATGCTGGCCCCGGAATACCGCCTGCTCGGCGGCGATTCGGCCGAGGCGATTGGGACCTTTGCATTCTTGAGGCGGTGATCCAATCAACCCTTCGTGCCGGCCAGGGAGAGGCGCCTCGCGCCCGAGACGGCGTGGTGCCGGAGCCGGCCAGCGGCCTTGGTCGTTGTGGCCGATAGTGCAGTCGGGTAAGCTGAGCAGCAACGCACAGAAGGCCGAATCGCTCAATGGCCTCGGATGTCAACAGAGCGCACGGCGGAATTCTCAATCGGAGCGCGGCTTTGCGGAGCAATGGGCCATCGATTCGTCTTGGGGATGCAGCGACGAACCAGCCATCTTGAGGTCCTACTTATCACTCCTGGCCGAGGGTATACGATGAAAGCGGAGCGATTCACCCTGTTCTGGAACGGGCCGTTCAGCCAGTGGGAACCCAGCCTGTTCCAGATTGGCGGGCTGTCGTTCACGCACGCCGAGCAGTTCATGATGCACGCCAAGGCCCTCCTGTTCGGGGATCGGGTTCGGGCGGCCGGCATCTTGACCGCTGCCACCCCGAAGGAGATGAAGGTCCTGGGGCGTGAAGTGGAGGGATTCGACCCCGGCGTGTGGGAGTTGTTCCGGGAGGGGGTGGTGTACACCGGTAGCCACGCCAAGTTCACCCAGAATCCGGACATGTGCGCGGCCCTGCTGGCGACGCGGGGGACGACGCTGGTGGAGGCATCCCCCTACGACAAGGTGTGGGGCATCGGGCTTGCGGAGGACGACCCGCGCGCCCGGGATCGGTCGCAGTGGCAAGGACTCAACCTGCTGGGTCGGGTCCTCACCCGAGTCCGGGAGGCCATCGCGTTCGAGCGCGGGGACGCTGCTCCCGAGCAGCAACAACCTCAAGCCTGACCAGCCGTTGCCGCCGGCGCGAGACGGCATAACGGCTTTCCGGGGATGGAACGACTCAAGCCGACGCCGCTGCTGAGCTGGATCCTTCGGTGGCGTTGCCAGGAGAAACGGTGCGATGTCGTCTGCAATCCTGACGGGCCGCTGGATCGGAGAGTACCTCCAACAAGGGAAGGCATTTCCCATTACCGCGGATTTACTGCAGACCGAGGATCGCCTTTCCGGTTTCATGTACGACGGTAATCCGAACCGCAATTACTCGGTTTCGGAGGCCGTCGCCGAAGCCGGGCTGCCCTCCGAGACGGCCGATGAAATCGAGGCGAAACTCCGTGAGATGGTCCCTGATGCGCCAGCCGGCTCAGTCCGATATGTTTCCCAACTGCCCCCCAATTCCATTGTGCGGGGCCGGCGGACGGGTCAAACCGTGTATTTCCTCAAATCCTATCAGGGAATCGCTGTGGGAGGTTACCAGGTTGGCGATCAGTTGATTGGCACCCGAAACGCCGACCATGAAGTCCACTATGAGGGGCAACTCAGCCCGGATGGTCGCGTTCTTGAAGGCCGGTGGTGGATCGATGCCGATCTGAAGCAGGGAACACCGCTGACCGAAGGGCTGTTCCACCTGCAACGCGCGGAAGACCGTGAGAGCGCGGCCGCAGAGTTGCCCCCGGAAGCGAAGAACAAGAAGCGTCCCTGGTGGAAATTCTGGTCCTCGTGAAGCAAAAGAGACATCTGAGGTATCCAAACCGAACCCGTCTCGGCAACGATCAACCCGTCCTGTCTCCTCCCCCGCGCAGGTCGCCTGGCCGGCTCCAGGCGTTCCCCGGCATCTCTTTTGCACTGGGTGGACGACCAGGCATGTGTGATCTTGAGGTTCAAAAGTCCACGTCCTGCCGTTCCCGTGCCAGCGTCCCGCGCGGAGATTAGTGTCGGAAAGGAGGGTTCTGTGAGCGTCCTGATTGTTGCGGACTCCAGCAACATGCGCCAGCGCATCCAGGACCTGCTCGAAGCACGCGGCTATCAGGACGTGTTGACCGCGGAGAGCGGACAGATCGCCCTGCAGTTCCTCGAAGATGCCAAACCCGACTCGACGACGAAGGTCGATGTGGTCCTCGCTGATGCGGATATGCCCGGACTCAATGGCATCGAACTGTGCCGGCGGATCAAGAACGTAAAGCGACTGCACGACGCCGGAGCAAGCCCGCGCCGAACTGGTCCGCTGTCGTGGTACGCAGTTCGATCCGGCCATCATCGATGCCTTTCTGAGCGTGCTGGATAACCCCGAGCCAGACGATGAGGAACAGGAGCTCGCAGGGATCGCCGAGTTGTACGCCGACGATTTTCGCTTCGTGGTTGGGTCTCTCAAACTCGCGGCCAGCGCTCCGCCGCCAACTTCCCGCTGACGTCCTCGCTGCCGTGGGCCTGGAGGTGGGGCGGCAGCAACCGAGCCATGAAT
>JBBSDR010000108.1:0-10517 GCA_038240465.1 Gemmatales bacterium | reverse complement strand
TTTTGATGAAGAGCAGGCGAGCCGCCTGCACCACGGCAAGAGCAGGCGAGCCGCCTGCACCACGGCAAGAGCAGGCGAGCCGCCTGCACCACGGCAAGCATAAGAGCAGGCGAGCCGCCTGCACCACGGCAAGAGCAGGCGAGCCGCCTGCACCACGGCAAGAGCAGGCGAGCCGCCTGCACCACGGGGAAACCGAATTTACGGCGGCAGCATCTCCAGACCGAGCAGCGTCAGGTCGTCGGGTGGACGGCCGGCGGCAAACAACGTCGTCGCCAACGCCTGCACGAAGTCCTGAATCGTCAGCGCGCGGTGCCGGGTTGCGCAGGCCAGCAGGCTGTCGATTCCCGGTTTGTGATCCTCGAAGACGGCGCTATCGACGCCATCGCTGTAGAGCAGCACCTTGTCTCCGGGCGCCAGCCGATGCGTGTCGTCGCTGAACTCGGCCTCGAACACGCCCAGAAGCAGGCCCTCGGTCTGCCACAGTCGCGGCTCGCCCTCGCGCGGAATGTGCAGCGGATACGGATGGCCGGCCCGGCTGAAACGCAGCGTGCCGTCGCGATGGTTGAACAGCGCATAGACCATCGTGATGAAGGGCTGATCGGAAAGGGCCTGGTCGATGAGATCGCGGTTGAGCCGTTGCAGCACTTCGTTGGGCGGAATCAGACGATACTGCTGGCCGAACACTTCCTTCGTCTTGACGCCCTTCTTGACGAAGATCGTCAGCAGGCTGGCCGGCACGCCATGACCCATCGCGTCGGCCACATAGAAGCCGACGTGGTTCTCGTCGAGACGGAAGACATCGTAGAAGTCGCCGCCAACCTGGCCGCAGAGCAGGTAGTGGACGGCAAAGCGCGCGGGCAGCACCTCCGGCATTCGCTGCGGCAGAAACGACACCTGCAAGCGGCGGGCGAGTTCCAGTTCCTGATCGATCTGCTGATACGCCTGCTGCAGCCGGCGATTGACGCGATGCACCTCGGCCGTCTTCTCGGCCAGGCGATCGTGGACCTCGCGGATCCGCAACAGCGCCTGGACCTGGGCCTGCATTTCCTCGGGCAGAAAGGGCCGAAGGAGGATCGTGTCGGCGCCGGCCTCAAAGGAAGCGAGACGGGCGGCCGGGCTGAGATCGGACATCACGAACAGGATGGGCAGGAAGGGTTCAAATTGGCGGAGGCGCAAACGACGGCACCAGGCCAGGCACGCCTCGGGACAGCCGCTCGCTTCGACAAGGGCCAGGTGATACGATGACACCTCGTCCGATTCGGCATCAGTCGGGTCCTGACGGCGGACCTCGTGTCCACGGGCCGCGAGCAAACGATTGACCTGTTCGAGGGCGGCCTGGTCTTGCCCGATGAGCAGGACGACGGACGGACGGACAGCTTGCATGATCGTTCCCCAGAGAGTCCCCCACTATACCGCCATTCGGGGCGATGTGGGAAGAGGATACCGGTTATGAATACCTCCCTGACGCGGCGCGGCTGGCTGGCGACGGCCGGCGCCGCCGCGGTGGCCGCCTCGTCCTCCGCCCGCGAAGAGTCCCGCCCACCGTTCCGCTTCATGCTCAACATGAGCACCATTCGCGGGCAAAACCTGACACCGCTCGAGCAGGTCGATGTCGCCGCGAAGGCGGGTTACGATGCCGTCGAGCCGTGGATTCCCGACCTGGAGAAGTGGATTCAGTCGGGCGGTCAGTTGAAAGACCTCGCCAAACGCATCGGCGACAAGGGGTTGACCTGCGAAAGTTCCATCGGTTTCGCGGCCTGGATCGTCAACGACGACGACGCCCGCAAGAAGGGCCTGGAGCAGGCGAAACGCGACATGGACTGGGTGGCGACGCTGGGCGGCAAGCGTATCGCCGCTCCCCCTGTGGGAGCGCACCAGACCGGCGGCGTCGAGTTGCTGCGCGCGGCCGAGCGCTATCGGACGCTGCTGGAACTGGGCGACAAGATGGGCGTGATTCCGCAGGTCGAGGTATGGGGCTTCTCGAAGTCGCTCAACCGTCTGGGCGAGACGATGATGGTGGCCATGGAGAGCGGCCATCCAAAGGCGTGCCTGCTGCCGGACGTCTACCATCTGTTCAAGGGCGGCTCCGACTTCACCGGCCTGAAGTTGCTTGGCGGAGCGGCCATGCACGTCTTTCACCTGAACGATTATCCGAAAGGCCTGTCGCGCGAGACGATCCAGGACAAGGACCGCATCTATCCCGGCGACGGCGTGGCGCCGCTGAAGGAGATGCTGCGATCGCTGCGCGACCTGGGTTTTCGAGGGTATCTGTCGCTGGAGTTGTTCAACCGCGACTACTGGAAGCAAGACGCGAATCTGGTGGCGCGAACGGGGCTGGAGAAGATGAAGACGCTCGTGCGTGAGGCGCTCTCCTGACCGCTTGCGGCTTAGCGGAGGACAACCGCTAAGCCGCAAGCGGCACAATCTCGGAATCCATGAACGAAACCAACTGGACCGCGGCGCGGGCGGCGATGCTGCTCGATCCCACCGTCGTCAACCTCAACACCGGCAGTTTCGGACCGCTGCCGCGCGTCGTCTTCGAGCGCGTCACCGAACTGCGCCGCCGGCTTGCCGAGGAGCCGATGGACTTCCTGGTGCGCGGCCTGCCGCCGCTTCTCTGGGAGGCCCGGCAGCGACTCGCTCAGTTTGTCGGCGCCGATCCGCGCCGCCTGGTTTTCACTGCCAACGTCACCACTTCGATCAACCTTGTCGCCTCGTCACTGCGCCTGGCCGCGCCGGGTGACATCCTGCTGACCGATCACGAATACGGAGCGATGCACTGGTGCTGGGAGCGAGCCGCGCAGCGCGTTGGCTTGACCATTCGCACCTTTCCGCTGCCTGTCGTCCCGGCCCACCCCGGGCAGATCGTCGAGGCGGCCCGTGCCGCCATGACGGAGCGTACACGCCTCTTCTTCTTCAGTCATGTCCTGTCGCCGACCGGCATGGTGCTGCCGGCGAAGGAATTGTGCGCCGAGGCGCGCCAACGCGGCATCATCAGCGTTGTCGATGGCGCGCACGCTCCCGCCTTTACAGCCGTGAACCTCGCCGAGATTGACGCCGATTTCTACGGCGCGAACTGTCACAAATGGCTGCTGGCGCCGACCGGGTCTGGCTTCCTGCACATCGGCCGCGGCAACGAGGATCGCCTCGAACCCTTGCAGGTCAGTTGGGGCTATCGCAAGGAGCAGAGGCCGCTCGACGAGGCGGACGGCTTCGGCTCGACGCCGCGGCTGCGGTTCCTCGAGTTCGAGGGGACGCGCGACGTCTGTCCCTGGCTGGCGGTGCCGGCAGCGATCGACTTTCAGGCGGGCATCGGCTGGGAAGCGATTCGCGGACGCATCGCGAAACTCGTCGCGCATGTCCGCTCGAAGCTGGCCTGGCTGCGTCCCGCAACCCCGCATCATCCAACGATGCACGGAGCGCTGACGGCTTTTCGTCTGCCGGATGGTCTCGATCCGGTGGTGCTTCGGCGCCGATTGTGGGAGGAGCATCGGATCGAGGCGCCGATCATCGAGCGTCCCGACGGCTTGCTCATTCGAGTCTCGACGCACTTCTACAACACCGAGGACGAGGTGGACCGGCTAGCGGCGGCGCTGCCGAAGTTGCTGGGTTAACCGCGTTCTTCCCTAGAATGCCCACGGGAACGCTCACTCGACTTGCTCGCGCGGAGGTCTCATGGCCAACTCGAAGTGGATCATTGACGTCGATGAAACGACCTTTCAAAAGCTCGTCCTCGAACAATCGATGCAACGGCCGATCGTCGTCGATTTCTGGGCGGAATGGTGCGAACCTTGCCGCGCGCTCAGTCCGATCCTCGAAAAACTGGCCGACGAACACAAGGGAGCCATCGTTCTCGCCAAGATCGACGTCGATCAGTGTCAGGGACTGGCCGGACAATTTGGTATCGAGGCCATTCCCGCTCTGCGCGTCATCCGAGACGGCAAGCTCATCTTCAAGCACGACGGCGTCCTTCCTGAAGCGCACCTCCGCGAAATCTTTGCTCAACTCGGACCGCCGCCCGCCGATCCGGTGCTGCTCAAGGCTCGCTCCCTGGAAGAGAGCAAGCCCGCGGAAGCCGAGCCGCTGTACCGCAAACTGCTCGAGAAGGACTCCGGCAATGAAGAAGCGCGCGTCGGTCTGGCGCGCGTCCTCGTGGCCCAGAACAAGGACGACGAGGTTGTCGCCTTGCTGGAAGCGATTGACACCGATGGACCCCTGGCGGCCGAGTCGCAGCGAATCAAGAGCCTGATGTCGCTGCGCGGTCTGTCGAGCAACGTCTCCTCCGACGAGGCGACCCTGCGCAAGCAGATCGAAGAGGACCCCAAGAGCGGCCAGGCACGCTACGAGCTGGGCTGTTTGCTGGCGCAGAAGGGCAAGCACGAAGAAGCGCTGGAAATGCTGCTGCTCGCCGGCGAACACGACATGAAGCTGGCTTCGACGAAGGTCCGCGAGGCGATGGTGCAGATCTTTTTCGCCCTGGGACAGAACCATCCGCTCTCCGACGGTTACCGCGCAAAACTGGCCCGTCTGCTCTATTGATGAAGTGATGGACAACCGCTCAACGGCGGGGAGATACGCATCATGAAGTCGATCGCTGGTTGGCTGCTGATCCTGATCCCGGCCAGTGTCCTGCTCGCCTGGCCGGCAAACGAGAAATTGTCGGCGATCCGGCCCATCGGCGCGGACTGCAAGGCCCCCGCGGATGCGCCGCGGTTCAAGAAACTCGAGGACTTCTACTTCGACACCAACCCCGAGCTGGCGAAGCGGCTCGACTTCATCAAGAAAGCGGTGGCCGGCAAGGAGAAGCACTTCGGGACCACCCACCTCGTCGCTCCGGGAGGGGCCGGCAAGTCGTTCCTGTTCGGCTCGTTCTCGAAACAGATGGCCGATCAGATCTACAAGGTCGATCTCACCAAGCTCGCCGGCAAGCCAGGGTTCATGCGCCAGGTCGTCGATCTCCATCCGATGCAAACGTCCGAGCCGGAACTGTGTTCGACGATGGCCGCGTTCGGCAAGCCGGGCGATCCAGCGACCATGCAGAACTGTCCACCGTTGACCGAACTGTTCAAGCTCGCCGGCAGCGACATCGTCGGCAACCCGCGGCCGATCTTGCTCATCGACAGCCTCGACGAGATTCATCCCCTGAGCGCGACGTCTGTCCTTCAGCGCGTCGAGCAGCAACTCAAGGACGAGGAGCAGCGACGGCCGAACGGCTTCGCTCATGTGTTCGTCTTTGGCCGGCCCGAGGCGTTCATGGGCTACTACCTGAGCCAGCCGATGCAAAAGAAGGACAGCCTGGTCGAGATGAGGTTTCCGCGCTACGTCAGCATGAAGGACCTCGAAGTCGCAATCGAGTCGAGCCGGGCTTTCTACAAGCGCACCGAAAAGGATGCCCAGGCCGTCGTTGCCTTGGCAACGCGATATCCCTTCATCGTCGAGAGCGTCCACCTGCTGCACTTGCAGGGAGCGCTGGTCAATGAAAGCGGCCGCCGGTTCATCGACGACAAGGCGGATGAGCGAAAGATGAAGGACGTCCTGGTGCAGAAAACGCTCGAACGCAATCGTGCCGTGATGAATCGTCCGACTCTGGAGCAGGATTACTACGCTCGTATACTGGAGGAGATTGCCGCTCGCTACACCGACGTCGATGCCGATGGGTTCTTCCGCGTCGAGTCGCGGGATTCCGTCGAGGTTCCCTGTCAAGTCAAGGGCCAGACGGTCAAGCGCGCCTTCAACGTCGCCAACACACTGGATCGTTCCGGACTCGTCTACCTCGATCCGGGCGATTTCAAGAAACTGCGTTATCGCTTCGTCCCGAGTTGGATTCACGAACATCTGGTCTATCGCCAGAGCGAACGGGCGAAGGAGTCGCGGCCCTGATGAACCGCTGAGCCGCAAGGTGCCATTCCGCGAGCTATACTCGTGCAGACTCGCGGAGGGGTGGCGATGCACTGGTCTCTGTTGTTTCTCGGCTCCACTCTGGCGGCGCCCATTCCGGATTTCACCCTGCGCGACCATCGCGGCGCGCCTCGAAAGCTGGCCGACTGGCGTGACAGCAAACTCGTCATCGTCGCGTTTCTCGGCGTCGATTGTCCCCTTGTGAAGCTCTACACGCGCCGCCTCAATGAGATTGCGAAAGAGTACGGACCGCAAGGTGTGGCTGTCATCGGCATCAACGCCAACCAGCACGATCAACTGCGCGACATCGCCCGTTTTGCCCGCGCTCACGAGGTGGCCTTTCCTCTGCTCAAGGACAGCGACAATCGCGTCGCCGATCTCTTCGGCGCTCTGCGCACACCGGAAGTCTTTCTTCTCGATGCCGAGCGAATAGTGCGCTATCGCGGCCGGATCGACGACCAGTACGGCGTCGGCGTACAGCGTCCCCGGCCAGGGCGGCGCGATCTGATCGCCGCCGTTGATGAGTTGCTTGCGGGAAAAAGCGTCAGCCAGCCGGAGACTACCGCTGTCGGCTGCTTCATCGACCGTCTCGACCGCGCCACGCGCACGGGACGCATCACCTACACACGCGACATCGCTCCCATCCTGCACAGGCACTGCGCGAGCTGCCATCGTCCAGGCGAGATTGCGCCGTTTCCACTGACGGATTATCGGGAAACGATCGGCTGGGCGGAGACGATTCGCGAGGTCGTCGCGGAAGGCCGGATGCCGCCCTGGCACGCCGATCCCCGACACGGCAAGTTCGTCAACGATCCGCGCCTGAACTACGAGCAAAAGAAGAAGATCGCCGGCTGGGTCGAGAGCGGCTGTCCCGAGGGCGATCCCGCCGAACTGCCGCCTTTAACACCTCTGCGCGAAGGCTGGAACATCCCCGCGCCTGACATGGTCGTGTCGATGCCGAAGCCGTTCACGGTCCCCGCCGAGGGCGTCATCGAGTATCAGGAGATCGAGGCCGATCCGGGTTTCAAGGAGGATCGCTGGGTGACGGCGGCCGAGATCCGTCCGGGGAATCGAGCTGTCGTCCATCACTGCACGGTCTTTCTGATGCCTCCGGGCGCGGACGAGGCGCAAGCGCAGGGCAAGCTCGGCTCCTACTGTCTTGCCGCGACAGCGCCGGGGACGCCGCCGCTGTTGCTCCCCGATGGCATGGCCAAGCGCATCCCGGCCGGCAGCAAGCTGCTGTTCGTCGTCCACTACACGCCCATCGGCTCTGTGCAGACGGACCAGACGAGCATTGGCCTGGTCTTCGCCAATCCGAAGAATGTCCGCAACGAAGTGGCGACGCATCTGCTCTACGACCAGGAGTTGCGCATTCCGCCGCGCGCCGTGGCCCATCGCGTCGAGAAGACGTGGGCAGCGCCTGCCGACGTGCTGCTGCTGGCCCTGTTTCCGCACATGCACCTGCGCGGGAAGTCCTTCCGCTACGAGGCCGAGTTGCCAGACGGTTCGACGGAGGTGCTGCTCGACGTGTCGCGTTATGACTTCAACTGGCAGCATCGGTATGTCCTCGCGGAGCCGAGGAAACTGCCGCGCGGAACGCTGATCCGCTGCGTGGCCATCTACGACAACTCGGCCGACAACCCGGCCAATCCCGATCCCGATCGGGAAGTGCGCGCCGGCAAGCAGACCTGGGACGAGATGTTCAACGGCTACTTCGAGTGGTGCCTGGCCGACGAGAACCTGGCGCGAACCCCGCCGCTGCCGGAGACCCTCTGGCGCGTGTTGCGGCGTCCCGCCGTTCTGCTGCCGTTGCTGCTGGGGAGCCTCTCCCTGGTGATCCTCCGCTGGAACCGGCGCACACGGCCCTGACTCGCCGCTTCAATGTTCGATCTGCATCCAGTCGGGCGGCTGAGCCTCGTACTTCGAGAACAACTCGTCGCGGTCGATCGGCTCGAACTCGACGCCTGCCGAACGCAGTTCCGTCTCGACGACGTCGATCGCCTCCACCTCGACGAGATACTGGCGCGACCAGTAGCCGCCCACGTCCTCGAACTCGGTCGTCTCGGCGTAGACCTTCTCGAAGTCGGCCTTGCGCTGGCGCAGCATCCGCGTCCACAACTGGCTCAGCCGGCCCGCGAACTCGCTCTGCCCTTCGCCGACCCGCGACAGGACGGTGATGCACACATACTCCTCCATCGTCTCTCCCTTCTTCGTTTCCCGTTTGGTTCTGTTAGTTCTACGGTGCGATATCGCGTTTTTCCCAGGGCGAGCCAGGAGCGTAAGCGACTGGAGTCTTCGCAGTACCGGAGTCATCGCAGTACCGGAGTCTTCGCAGCACTCCGGTCGCTTACGCTCCCGGCTCGCCTCAGAGTTACAGTCTCGAACAACTCCGGGCGTTCGCGGCAAGTAGTTGGCCAGCGACCGGCTCGGGTTCGCCGAGAAAGCCATTCATGCTGACCGTCGCGACCCGGAATGTCCTCATGGATTGCTTCCCACTGCTCTTTGTCTTCAAAGGATGTCAATCGTCGTCGCCCCTCAGAGCGCCCCAACCGCCGATCGTTACCACAAAGGGTTCTTTTCGTCCGGAGCCTGCGAAACGAAGTCCAAATCGCTGGCGCAGGATGGGACGCGCTTCAGTGGTGACGCTGCCGTTGCGAATGTCCACGCGCAGCAGGGGAGAAACGTGAGGCGATCGGGCCAGGGCCTCCAGACCAGGGACCAGCTGAGACGAACTATTCCACAGCGTCAGGAAGCGCAGTTGCCCCAGCAAGGGCCAGTCGGCAAGCAACTGCGCCCCCTGCGTTCTCATGTTAAAGGAACCGATGAGCAAGGAACTCAGCCGGGGCCAGACTGATTGGGCAGTCAGGATGCCGACCTGCTCCGGACTGAGGCTCCAGGACAGTTCCAGGCGCTGAAGATGCCCTGCTGCCGCCACTGCGGTCAACGTTCTCAGGATGTCCCCTCCCTCCTTGTCCTCTTGTAGCGACAGCGTCAGCTGCTGAAGCTGCCGCACCAGGCGACTACCGGCGAAAGCCAGGGCTTCCTCTTTTTCCGCAGGAAGACCGTAAAGACGCAACTTCTTCAGATACCGCAATCGAGTCGGCGCGAGCAGAGACTGGAGCGAACCAGGCGGCGGTTCCACCAGGGTCAGTTCCGTCAAGCGGCGCAGGGAACCCCTGGCCAGCAAGGCTTCCCAGGCGGGCGCCTCGTCCTTCGCCAGCGTGAGGCTGTAGCGCCGCAGCCGGAGAGGCGCGGGATGGGAGGCAAGGGCCTCCAGTCCCTTGATTCCCAGCGGACCCGATTCGAGGTCCAGGTCGCGCAGTTGGCGGACCAGGTTGCCGCCGTCGGCGGCCAGGCCGGAAACAATCGCCAGGTCGGGCTGCAAGTTGATCGCCGCATTGGCCTGGGTGGTGAAGTCGGTATCCTTGGTCGAGAAGGTTTGCACGGTCACGATGTTGAGGCCCTTGGCCTTGACCGTGCTCTGGAAGGTGCCGGTCTCCGATTTGCTGAAGGCATCATCCTGGGCGAAGAAGACGGCGACTTTCTTAATCTGCGGGTTGATTTTCAGGGCCGCGTCGACGGCGTTGGGCGCCACCAGGGCAATGGGCGCCGAGACGCGGGTAATATACTCGCCGATGGCCGGGATGCCGGCGGCGGTGTTCGACGGCCCGATCACGGGTACTTTGGCACTGTTTGCCAGCTTATCCGCGCTGAATGCCTGCTGGGAGAGGGTGGGCCCGACGATGCCGACGACCTTGTCCTGGTTGATCAGCGCCAGGAAGGCATTGTTGGCGCCGGCTTCGTCGCCCGCGGTATCCTGGAACACCAGCTTGAACGGCGTGCCGTTGATGCCCCCTTTGTCGTTAAAGAATTTCTCGGCGAGTTTGGCGCCGATCACTTCTTCCTGGCCCAGGAGCGCGGTATTACTGGTCTGGGCCACGGCAATGCCGATGGGGATCGCCGCCGCCACGGTGGTGGGGGTGGCCGCGGTGTCGCCTCCGCAGCCGGACAGCAACAATGCCATGAGCAGCACCAACGGTAGAATCAATCGTCGCATCGGTATTCTCCTCCTTTGGCCTTTGGTTAGCATGAATTGCCCAAAACGGTTGGAGTGGTTCAAGCGCAGTATAGCACCCGCCCCAGCACTTGTCAATGAGGCGCAGGCGCGGTAGACTGGTAGCGAATCCGGCCGAACGCCGGGAAGGAGAGTGAGGGAGCGCTATGAATATCGACGCGCATCAGCACTTCTGGATTTACCGGCCGGAGGAGTATGGCTGGATCGGGCCGGGGATGGAAACGCTGGGGCGGGATTATCTGCCGGGGGACCTGCTGCCGCAGCTCCAGGCGGCGGGGTTCGACGGCACCGTGGCCATACAGGCCCGCCAGACGGTTGCGGAGACGGCCTGGCTGCTGCAGCTTGCCGACCGCTATGCTTATATCCGGGGCGTGGTCGGCTGGGTGGACCTCTGTAGCCCGCAGGTCGGCGCGCAACTGGAACGCTTCGCCGCACATCCGCGGCTGGTCGGCGTGCGCCACGTGATCCACGACGAGCCCGACGACCGGTTCATGCTCCGCGACGATTTCCAGCGCGGCCTCGGCCTGCTGACCGATTACGACCT
>JBBSDR010000107.1:0-10524 GCA_038240465.1 Gemmatales bacterium | reverse complement strand
TTGTTCTCTGTCACCCGACGAGGCGCTGGCCAATGCTCCGCGGCGGCAGCAGGACTTCTTCAGCGTTCCCGCCGTCCTCGATTGACGCTTTGGGTGACGAAAGCAGTGACGCCCATGGGCGTTGAGCACGGCGTTGAGCCACTTACCGACCGCCTCACAGGCGATCTTCTTCGAGCGATGGAGAGCGGCGCGATCAGTTCCTCGGAACTGACCAGCGCCTGCTTGCAGACCATCCGCCAGCGTGATGCGACCATTGGCGCGTTCCTCCTGCTCGACGAGGAAGGCGCTCTGGCCCAGTCCCGCGCTGTCGATGCTCGCCGACAGAAAGGCGAGCCGCTCGGTCCGCTCGCTGGTCTTCCCATCGCTCTCAAGGACATCTTCTGCACGCGCGGCCTGCGCACCACCTGCGGCAGCAAGATGCTGCAAAACTTCGTCCCTCCCTATGACGCTCATGTCGTCGAATGCCTGCGGCGGGCGGATGCCGTGCTGATCGGCAAGACGAACATGGACGAGTTCGCCATGGGATCATCGACGGAGAACAGCGCGTATCAGCTCACTCGCAATCCCTGGGACCTGGAGCGTATTCCCGGCGGCTCCAGCGGCGGCAGCGCGGCGGCAGTCGCGGCAGGCGAAGTGCCGCTCGCTATCGGCACAGACACTGGCGGCTCGATTCGCCAGCCGGCGGGACTGTGCGGCATCACCGGCCTGAAGCCGACCTATGGCAGGGTGTCGCGATTCGGGCTGGTCGCGTTCGCCAGTTCGCTCGACCAGGCCGGTCCGATGGCGCGCGACGTCGAGGGTGTTGCCTTGCTGCTGGAAGCGATCGCCGGTCACGATCGGCGCGACAGCACCAGCGTTGATCGGCCCGTGCCGCCTTATCGCCGGACGCTGAACGAGCCGATCAAACCGCTGACGATCGGCGTGGCCCGCGAGCATTTCGGCGCGGGACTCGACCCCGAGGTCGAACGCTCTGTGCGCGAGGCGCTCAAGGTCTACAAGCTGCTCGGGGCCACGATCAAGGATGTATCGCTGCCGAACAGTCCACATGCGGTGGCAACGTATTATCTTGTCGCCACGGCAGAGGCATCGAGCAACCTGGCTCGCTACGACGGCGTTCATTACGGCCACCGAGCGGCGAGCTTCGACAACCTGATTCAGATGATGGGACGCTCGCGCGGCGAGGGTTTCGGCACCGAGGTGAAACGCCGCATCATGCTCGGCACGTTCGTACTATCGAGCGGCTACATCGACGCCTATTACGTCAAGGCGCTGAAGGTCCGCCGGCTGATCAAGGACGACTTCGATCGGGCGTTCCGCGAGTGCGACGTCATCATCGGCCCGACGTCGCCGGCACCCGCCTTCAAGATCGGCGAACGCAGTAACGATCCGCTGGCGATGTACCTGTCGGACATCTACACCATCAGCGCCAACCTGGCGGGGTTGCCGGGGATCAGCATCCCGTGTGGCTTCAGCAGCGGCGGCCTACCCATCGGCATGCAACTATTGACGTCGGCGTTCGAGGAAGAGAAGCTATTGCGAGTGGCACGGATGTTCGAGCGCGAAGCCGGCTTGCATGCACGCCGGCCAGCTCTGTGACTCAGGAGGTGGACCGTGAGCAGTCCTGTTCCCTCGCCTTCCGCGCCCGAGGTCCCCGACTGGCAGCCGCGGGCGGAAGAACTGATGCGCATCATCAACGATCCCTATGAGGAAGTCGAGATCCTTGCGCAAGCGGTGCTGGAACTGGCCGACATACTTCCCTCCGAAGATGGAATCCCCATGGATTCTCCCTGGCACCGGGCGGCGATGAACCTGCTCATCGACATTGTTCAGCACTTCTGTGCCACACGCGACGATTACTACGTCGGCGGCAATATGTTCCTCTACTACTTCGAGGATGGTGCGCCCCTGCCATTGTTCCGGGGTCCGGAGTTCTTCTACGTCTCCGGCGTGAACCGACACAGCAAACGCGATACATGGTGCGTCTTCAAAGAGGGCAAGGCGCCGCACGTCATCGTCGAGTTGCTGTCGCGCAGCATGAAACGCCGGGACCGCACGACGAAGAAGGAGGTTTACGAACACCTCGAAGTCGATGAGTACGTTCTCTTCGACCCAGTCAATCGCACTCTTCAGGGATGGAGATTGGATCCGCGCAAGCGATACGTTCCGATTGTCCCCGACGAACGCGGATGGCTCTGGTGCGAAATGCTGGGCCTCTGGTTCGGGGCCTGGGAAGGCGAGTTTCAGAGAGTGAAGGATGCCTGGCCGCGGCTGTTCGACAAGGAAGGACGTCTGGTCCTGACGAGAGCCGAGGCGGCAAAGCACCGCGCAGATGAAGCGATGAATTGCGCCGACGAGTATGAGCGACGGGCCGACAACGAGAAGCAACGCTCTGACAGACTCCAGGCCGAACTCGAACGGCTCCGCGCTCAGATGGCTGCCCGGGAGCGAGGACAGCAACATGGCTGACGTCCCCTGTCGCATCGTCATCGGACTGGAAGTCCACGTCCAACTGCTGACGAAGACGAAACTGTTCTGCGGTTGCAGCACGGCGTTCGGTCTGCCGCCCAACTCGGCGACGTGTCCCGTCTGTCTCGGCCTGCCGGGATCGCTGCCGGTCATGAATCGCCTGGCTTTCGAGTTGTCCTTGCGGGCCGCTCTCGCTCTCAACTGCGAGGTCGCGCGCTTTACCAAGTGGGACCGCAAGAATTACTTCTATCCCGATCTGCCAAAGAATTATCAGATCAGCCAGTACGATCTGCCCTTCAGCCGCGAGGGCTGGCTCGAAATCGAGACGGCAGAGGGGACGAAACGCATCGGCATTATTCGCGCGCATCTCGAGGAAGACGCCGGCAAGATGCAGCACGACGAACAGGGCGGCCGCAAGGACAGCCTCATTGACCTCAACCGCACCGGCACCCCCTTGCTCGAAATCGTCAGCAAACCCGAACTGACCAGCCCGGATGACGCCAAAACGTATCTCGAAGTAATTCGTCTTCTGCTACGCGAGATCGGCGTCTCGGACTGCGAGATGCAGGAAGGCTCGCTGCGCTGCGACGCCAACGTCAACCTCCACTATCCTCGGCCTGACGGGACCGTGGACGCCACGCCGATCGTCGAGATCAAGAACCTCAATAGCATTCGGGCCGTCGGCAAATCGCTGGAATTCGAGGCCGATCGGCTGCATCGCAAGTTCCTCGAAGACGGCAAGCGCATCGGCGAGGAATCGAAGAAGACACGCGGCTGGGACGAAACCCACGGCCGCACCTATGCTCTTCGAGACAAGGAAGACGCATCGGACTATCGCTACTTCCCCGAGCCGGATCTCGTTCCGATCCTCGTCGATGAAACGATGCTGGCGAAAGCTCGCAGCGAGATGGGAGAGTTGCCGGCGCAACAGCATGCGCGACTGGTCGAGCAGTATGGCCTGTCCGATTACGATGCCGGCGTACTGACACGGGCCGGCAGAGCGCTCGTCGTCTACTTTGAAGAAGTGGCCCGAGTGTGCGGAGACGCCAAGGCAGCTTGCAACTGGGTGACCAATCAGGTGCTGGCCACGCTCAACGAACGCACTCAGGAGATCGGCCAGTTCCCCCTCACCGCCCCGCTGCTGGCCGAACTGATTCGCGAAGTGCGCCAGACCGGGCTTCCTGCCCAGCGCTCGCGCGACATCTACAATCACCTGCTGGAAGCGGGCGGGACTGTCAAGGAAGCGATGGACGCCCTCGGCATTCGCGTTGTCGGCGACGAGAGTGCGTTGCGCGAGATCGTGGCCCGCGCTGTCGCCGGCAGCCCGAAGGCCGTCGCCGATTTCAAGAACGGAAAGACGAAGGCGGCCGAGTCGATCAAGGGCGCCGTCATGCGCGAAACGAAGGGCATGGCCAACATGGAACTGGTGCAGCGGCTCATCCTGGAAGCACTTCACAAGGCATGAATTCGAGCCAACATGACCACTCCGCCTGAGCCGCGAAATCCGCTTTATCTGCTCCTCTTGCTGGTCAGCCTGCTGTTCGTGCTGACGGCCCTCGGCTACGCTGTCGTCCCGGTCCTCGAGGACAAGGCGAAACAGGCCGGCGAGACCGTTCCCACTTCTGCCTTTCGGGAAGCGCTGCGCAAGGACGGCTGGCGCTGGTTGCTGATTGAACTGGGCGGAATGATCGTGCTGGGACTGGCGAGCATGTGGCTGGATGGCCGGCGCCTACGACGCTTGCAAAACGCGCCGGACGCGGACACAATGCCTCCACTGGCGACGACCAACCCCAACTCGGCTTCCAGGGTGGACCATGAAGAACCCGGCTCAGCGGATCCAGGAACTGCGCAAACAGATCGACTACCATAGTCACATCTACTACGTCGAGGCCCGCACCGAAATCTCCGACAAGGAGTTTGATGGGCTGCTCGATGAACTGAAGAAACTCGAAGCCGCCCATCCCGACCTGGTCGCGCCCGACAGCCCGACGCAGCGCGTGGGCGGAGCCGTCAGCTCGGGCGCGGTCTCGGTCAAGCATCGGGTGCCGATGATGTCCATCGACAACACCTACAACGCCGACGAGTTGCGCGAGTACGACAAATCCATCCGGCGCATGCTCGGCGGCAAGGAGACGATCTTATACGTCATCGAACTGAAGATCGACGGTGTGGCCATGTCGCTCAGCTACGAGAACGGCCAACTGACGGTGGGCGCGACCCGCGGCGACGGCAAGACAGGTGAGGATGCGACACACAATGTCCGCACCATCAAGGGCATCCCACTCAAACTGCAAAGCGCCAAACCGCCCCGACTGTTCGAGGCGCGCGGCGAGGTCTACATGACCAAGGCCGAACTGGAGCGTCTCAACAAGCTCCAGGAAGAGGCCGGGGAAGACCTCCACGCCAACCCGCGCAACCTGACGGCGGGTACCCTCAAACTGCTCGACCCAAAACTGTGCGCCGAGCGCAGACTCAGCTTCTTCGCTTACTCGCTCGGCGCCCTGGATGGCATCGACGTCGAGTCCCATCTCGAAACCCTGAAACTGCTCAAGAGCTACGGTTTCCCTGTCAATCCGCACACGCACACCTGCAAGAACATCGACGAGGTCATCGACTATTGCCAGACCTGGTCCGAAAAGCGGCGCGAATTGCCCTACGAAACGGACGGCCTGGTCATCAAGGTCGATAGCATCGAACAGCGCGAGCGGCTCGGCACGACCAGCAAGCACGTCCGCTGGGCCACGGCGTTCAAATTCCCGCCGGACCAGGCAAAGACGAAGCTCGAGGACGTCGAGTTCTCGGTCGGCACACAGGGAGTGCTGACGCCCGTGGCCCATCTGACGCCTGTGAAGCTGGCAGGCTCGACGGTGGCCCGCGCCAGTCTGCACAACGCCGATCAAATCAAGGCCAAGGACATCCGCATCGGCGACACGGTCATCGTCGAGAAGGCGGGCGAGATCATCCCCTACGTCGTCAAGCCCGTCCTGGAGATGCGCACCGGCAAGGAGAGGAAGGTAGTCTTTCCGTCCTCCTGCCCGGTATGCGGCTCGCCGACGCAGCACGACGAAGGCGATCCCTTCTACTACTGCACCGGCGGCGTCACCTGCCCGGCACAACTGCAAAAGCGCCTGGGCAAGTTCGCCGACCGCGACCGGATGGACATTGAGGGACTCGGCGAAGAAGTGGCGACGCAACTGGTCAAGAGCGGCCTGGTCAAGTCGATCACGGACCTGTATCGGCTCAAGCAGGATGAGGTGGTGGAACTCGAACGCATGGGCAAGAAATCGGCTCAGAACCTGCTCGGCGGCATCGAGGCGAGCAAGCAGCGCGGGCTGGCGCGGCTGCTGGCGGGGCTGAGCATCCTGAACGTCGGCGTGACCGTGGCGGAAGACCTCGCGGAAGAGTTCGGCTCGATCGACGAACTGCAAAGTGCCTCGGCCCAGCGCTTGCAGCAGTGTCGAGGCATCGGACCCGAACGGGCCGACAGCATCAGCCGATATTTTCACAGTCCCGCCGGGCAGAAGATCATCAAGGAACTGCGCGAACTGGGCGTGAAGTTGACGCAGGACAAGAAGGTGCGCGGCACGCAACTGGCCGGCAAGACGCTCGTCGTCACCGGCACTCTGGTAAAGTACAAGCGCGACGAGATCGAGACGCTGATCAAGGAACTCGGCGGCAAGGCGGCCGGCAGCGTGTCGAAGAAGACCGACTATGTCGTCGCCGGCGAGGAAGCGGGCAGCAAGTTGGCGAAGGCGAAGGAACTGGGCGTGCCGGTGCTGACCGAGGACGAGTTCGACAAGCTGATCGGCAAGGGAGGAAAGACGACATGACGAACGACGACAATCTGAAATCCGGCAGGGAGCGAGAGCCCGTTCCGCTCTTGGCGAACGGCGATCGCATGAAGCAACCGGAGTTCCATCGTCGCTACGAAGAGTATCCAGGTGATGCGAAGTTCGAGTTGATCGGAGGGATCGTCTACATGGCTTCTCCTGCGCGCTGGCTTCATGGTCAGTTCTGGAACGATCTGAGTACCCTCCTTGGACTGTACTGCTACGGCACACCAGGAGTCGAGGCTGGGAACGAGGCCACTGCTATCCTCGGAGAGGAATCCGAACCGCAACCGGACCTTGCTCTTCGGATTCACCAGGGTTGCGGCGGGCAGTCAACAGTCAATGATGACGGCTATGTAACCGGCCCCCCCGAGTTGTTGGCTGAGATCGCCTACAGTTCTCGCGCCATTGACCTGAACCAGAAGCGCCAGGGGTACGAGCAAGCCGGAGTCCTGGAATATCTCGTCCTGTCAATCGAGGACGAACGACTGTTCTGGTTTCACTTTCCTTCGGGGACGATCCTGACGCCGGATCGGAAAGGAGTGCTGCGATCAATCGTCTTTCCGGGCCTGTGGATTAACGAGGAAGCCCTTCTGGCACGCGACCCCGGCCGCATCCAGGATGTCCTGCAAAAGGGATTGGCAAGCAAGACCCACAGGACATTCGCGAACCAACTCGCGAAACGACGACAAGGACCCTGACGTGAGTGCGATTTCCCTCCACAACCATGAGGTCCATGTCTGGTTCGTCCAGACCGATGCCGTCATCGATCCGACGCTGCTCCAGACCTGCGCGGACGTCCTCTCGCCGCAGGAGAAGGAACGCTGGCAGCGTTTCTCGTTTGAGGCCGGACGAAAGCAGTTCCTGGTCTCGCATGGCTTTCTTCGCCTGGTGCTGTCGCGCTACGCCGACGTCGCGCCTTCCGAGTGGAACTTCGTCCACAACGCCTACGGCAAACCCGAGATCGCGGCGGAACACAACCGGAACGTCCCGCGCTCGCTCTGCTTCAACTTGACCCACACGACGGGATTGGCCGCCTGCATCGTCGCGCGCGACCGTGAAGTCGGCGTCGATGCGGAAGAAATCGGCCGGCGCGGCAGGGACATTGGCGACGATATGATCCGCTACTGTCTGTCGAGCGAGGAACAACTCTGTTTCCAGAGTGTGCCGCCGCTGGAGCGCAAACGGGCCTTTCTCGATTACTGGACGCTCAAGGAAGCGTACCTGAAAGCGCGCGGCTTTGGGCTGTCGCTGCCGGTCGAAGGTATCACGTTCCGCTGGCTGTCGGGAATCCCTCATGTCGGCCCGGTGCAGGCAGCGTTCGCGCCGGAGATCAACGACAACCCGCGCACCTGGCAATTCGAGCGCTTCACTCCCACCGCGCAGCACAAGATCGCCCTTGCGATCCGCCGGCCCACAGGGGCGGACCTCGACGTCGTTGTGCAGGAATTTGTTGCGTAGGAGCGCTAAACCTCGATGCCGGCGAGTTGCTGCAATAACTCACGCAAGCCATCCTCGCGGATACGAGCCACTGCCTTTTCCGGCCGCAGCCAGCAACGTACTCGACGCCCCTGCTCCGGCCACTTGCCGCTCACCTCGCTGACCTCCATCACGAATACCGTCACCGCGTGGTGCTTGCCCGCCTTCCAGTAGCAATACCAGCCGACCGGCTCCTCGCGAACCAGCCCGAGCAGCCCCGCCTCTTCCCATGCCTCCTGCAAGACGATCTCGTCCGCTGTCTTGCCGCGCTCCAGGCACCCCTTCGGCAGCACCCAGCGCTTGCCGCTGCGCGACGTCACCAGGCACACTCGACCCTTCCACAGGGCGATGGCCGCTGCCTGCTCCACCATCCTCGTCTCTTTCGCCATGACAGCCCCTCTCTGGCTCCGACTTCATCTCTCTCCGTTTTTCGTCCTCACTCCCACCCGCATTCAACCCATTCTCTCGGCTCGCTTGCTCCTTTTCCCCTCTGCGGATGGTTCAGCCCTCACAATTGAACAAACTTCCACATCTTCTCCAATCCTTCGCGGAATCGTCACATTTTGGTTGAAGTGCGGTTGAGTGGACTTTACCGTGTTAAGTGAAACGATCGCTCCGCTTTCGCCGATATCGCTCTGAAGTGACTCGCGGAAACCGGCTTGCCGCGGAAAGGCAGGCCGTTCGCTCTCGTCTGGCCGAGAGGAGAGGTCATGACTCGTCTGTGCATCGTGTGCGCATCCTGCCGGAATAACTGGCCACTTCAAGGCGCCTCGTCGCCCTATCTCGAAATGCAGCTAATGTCGCAACCCTGTCCGCGCTGTGAGGCGTATACGCTCAGCTTCCTGTTGATCTGCGACGCCATCGTCGCCTGCAAGGACAGGTTCCCGGATGAGGACGAGGCTGTCCTTCCCGTCATCGAGACCGCCGATAGTTGATTCACATCCCACTATTCCGCAGCAGAGCGACCCGATCGCGTTGCGTCTCGATCCAGCGGCGGGTTCCCATCTCGGTCGGAAACTTCAGCAACAGCAAGAGCCAGAAGAACGCCGCCACGCCGAGAGACCAGGGCTGCTTCTCGGAGAGATAGACCAGGAGTTGGAAGAAGACGACCGATTCGAGCAAAGCGGCCCCGACGATAAAGTGAGTCTGCAAGAAATCCCAGTATGGCGAGTCCGCATCGTCCCCCGCCGGGACAGCATTCGCCTCGCCCCGCGCCAGGCGGTGCCGCCAACTGTTGAGCATCATCGCTGGGACGAGAAGATACGCCAGACCAACCAGGCCGGCGAATACAATCCCGACATGGCTGAGCAAGGGCGGGTCGGGTAAGACCGCTGGCTGTGCTTGCTCGCCCACGACGACGGCAATCACGCCAAAGGTGAGGCAGCCCACCAGAAGCGCAATGTGAATGATGCGCAACGTCAGCAGGCGCTGAGCGGACGGGAGACGTTCCTCGCTCGTGGACATGGCTGCCTCAAGGAGTGGGTGACGCCGCGTCCAGCCGCACCTCGGCCGTCACGGGTCCATTCTTACTTGTCAGCGTGGCCCGAACGACCAGCGGTCCATTAAACGGCCCTGGCCTGTCGCCCTCGAAGCGGATCGTCAGCGTTCCGGTCGATTGATCCGCCGGGATGGTGATAACCGGAGCGGCGACGCCGTGGACGTGGTCCGGCAACACTAACTCGATGCGGACGGCCCCTTCCAGCCCTTTGCCTCGGGCGACGCGGAGCGGAACAGCGGCACTCTTGCCCGGCTCGGCGCGAATCGAGTTCACCTCGGACGTCAGATCGAGATAGCCGGCTTCGACGACGGCCACCAGTTGTTCGTTCTGGTTGACCGAGTTGAAGCTGACCTCGTGTTTCGAGCCATCCGCATCCGGCACGACGCCGATCGCCATCACACAAACGCGACAGGTCCGGCCAATCTCCATCCACGGAGGCAGCGCGATCGGATACTCGAACTCGCTGGCGGACCCCGGCACGGTGATCGCCGGTCCCGTCGCGCCTTGAAGGTGCCGTGCCTGGCGTTCCGCGAGGCGGACGGTAAGGGGACCTGTGTAGCCGTTGCGCTCGATCTTGTACTTGCGCTTCGCCACACTGCCGCGAGCCGCCCAGCCCATCTCGTAGATACCGACGACCTTGAACGGCGTCGCCATCCCCACCGCGACGCGGACGTTCTCGATTGACGGCTCGCCTGCGAAAGTAGCTGTCCTGCTCACATCCTTGCCCGCGATTTTCGCCGTCCCGCGAATGGTCAGCAGAGCGCTGCGAACCTTTGTTGTCGCCGTGGCTTTCAGGACGAGGTTGGCCACGTTCTGACCGGCGGCAATCGTCGTCCCGGTGACGCTGATGTCAGGAGGCAACCCCTCCAGTGTCAGGTTGATCGCCTCGCGAAATCCACCCGGCGCATCGACAGTGACCGCGAGCGTCGCCTGTCCGGCGCGGGGAATCGTCAGGGCATCAACGTTTGAACGCAAACGGAAGTCCGGTCCTTCAGGACGAGCAAGGCGCAGACGATAGGCATACGCCGGGCCTCCGAGCCTTGAGAACTTCTCAGCCACGACAACACTGAACGTGCCGTCAGTTGGCGCCGTAAATTTCAGAGCCGGATCGGTTTTCGGTGTGGCTGCCGCTTCGGCGCGTGCCAGCACCTTGTTCTTGTCGTCCTCGACGGTCAGCACTCCGGTCAGTGGCGAACCGAGCCGCTGGGCGCGCAATTCGATGTCCACGATGTCGCCCTTGCGTGCGTTGAA
>JBBSDR010000106.1:0-10576 GCA_038240465.1 Gemmatales bacterium | reverse complement strand
GAATCGACTACGCGGATCCAATAAATCCAAGCGCCGACGTAAGCAATAATCGTTACGGGTAATATGTGTGTTACCAATCAAAGTCAGCTCAAGTGATCATTAGAGAATAATTCTGTCGGTTTCAGCGTGAACGGATACCTCAAATCGAATCATCGCCTCGATCATGGCGTCCTGGATTTCTGGCCATTTCGCCTCGTCGCTCCTGTAGCCGCCGACCGCGATGAGATGAGCGATCCGGCAAGCCCGCTTCTTGCCAAGACGCTGCCAGGACAATTTGCCGCCGAAGGCTCCCTCAATCTCTTTCTTTTGGCCCTCCAGCCAGTCGAAGATGCCCTTGTTCGTGTCGGTCTGATCCGCTCCACGGTCGATGTACAACTCGACCCTGCTCTCATCTTGACCGACGACGAAGTTGAGTGATAGCCCCCGCACGCCGGAACCCGCGCCGATCCACCCGGCCTCGCCAGGAGAAATGTTGGCGTGCCGGGAGGTCTTCGCTTTGGGACGGTTGAGCAACCCTTCCCAGAACGTCTTCCGCAGGCCCTGCCGGTCAGGGCGAGCCTGCTCGTCATCCGGTTCCTTCGCACTCTTGTCCTTCTTCTCCGAGGAATTCTGTGCTGTGAGCTTCTTCAGCTTTTTCTTTGCCTCGGTGTACTCTTGTTCAGCCGCTAGGCGGAACCACTTTTCCGCCTCGGCTTTATCTTGGGGTACGCCGTTTCCTTCGAGATACATACATCCAAGGTTGTACTGGGCAGATGCAAACTCCTGCTCAGCGGCCAGTCGATACAAACGAACTGCCTCCGCCTCATCCTTGGCCACGCCGCTCCCGTCGGCATACTTTTTCCCTAACGCAACCTGGCCGAACGCATAACCTTGCTCGGCAGCCAGGCGATACCACCGCAGGGCCTCTTGTTCATCCTTAGCCACACCGCGGCCATCCTCGTAAAAACATCCCAGAGAAAACTGTCCGAACGCATAACCTTGCCCGGCGGCCAGACGATACCAACGGACTGCCTCGGCCTCGTCCGTGGCTACACCGCACCCGTAGGCGTAGCTCGATGCCAGATCGCACTGAGCAGGTGCGTAACCTTGCTCGGCTGCCAGGCGATACCAGCGAGCAGCCTCCGTCTCGTCTTTGGCCACGCCCCTGCCATGAGCATACATCCGTCCGAGGTGGTATTGTCCATGCACTTCGCCTTGCTCCGCAGCCAGGCGATACCAACGCACGGCCTCCGCCTCATTCTCGGGTAGGCCGCAGGCATCCTCGTAATAACATCCCAGGGCAAACTGTCCGCATGCGTCACCTTGTTCGGCAGCGAGGCGCACCCAGCGCAGGGCGTCGGCCTTGTCCTGGGCCACGCCGCTCCCGTCGGCATACATCCGCCCCAGGTTGTTCTGGGCAGGCGCGAAGCCTTGGTCCGCTGCCTTGCGAAACCACCCTGGGGCGGCTGCAAGGTCTTGCTGAACGCCGATACCCTCCTGAAGACACCGACCCAATAACCACTGACCACCAGCCGAACCATGTTCTGCGGCAGACCGCCAATCAGCGAGGCGAGCGGGTGCAAACTGCTCCAAATAGGGATTGCTGCCTTCGGGTGTCAGACGCCGCTGCTCGCATTCCGCGACATCCACTCGAATATCCGGCACAGAAACCACCTGGCGCACCTGCGACAAGCCTGTCAGCACGGCCGCAAAATCTAGGAAGCGATAGTCCAATTTCCGGCCCGTGCAACGGCTCAAGAGCCGCCGCCAGCAGTCCGGCAACCTATCCTTTTCTGCGTCATCCGGTTCAGGGGTGCCAAGCATAGCGAAGTAACAGCTCTTTCCGAAGCCGTAGACATCGGAATAGGGACCGACAACGACGCCAGGCAACTGCCCCATCTGCTCAGGGGCGGCATAATGCAGAGTACCTGCGATGCTTTTGCCTGTCGTGGTTTTCGCTTGACTCCCTTGCGTGCTTTCCATGCCTGCAAGGGTGCCAGGACGCATGGCTAGGCCGAAGTCGATCAGCTTCACCTGCCACCTCTCACCCTCCCGTCTGACGAGGATGTTCGCCGGCTTGACGTCCCGGTGAAAGATGCCTCGCGCGTGAGCGACTTGCAGGGCTTCGGCCACCGGCACGGCGACCGCAAGCAAGTCTTCGGGAGAGAGGGGGCCATTGCTGCTGATGAAGGAATCCAGATTCGGTCCCTCGAAGTAGTCCATCATCAAATACGGTCGGGTCTCAGCTATGTCGGCATAGCCACAGTCCTTCAAGCGGATGATGGCCGGGTGGTCAATTTCCTCAAGGGCTTGGGCCTCACCGAACACATCGCCGATGTCCCGCGTCAACTCGGAGGGCAAAAGGGACTTGATGACGACAGGCTTCTTCAAGTAGCGGGGTTGACAGAGGAACACAACGCCAAAGCCGCCGGCTCCGAGGATGCGTTTGGGTATGTATTTGTCGAGTGGGAAGGGAGCGAATCGCGCCGGGTCAAGTGCAATCGCCTGTTGCAGAGCGGACAGGGCTTCCGACCACTGCTGCCGTTCAAGGGCGGCTTGATAGGCGTTGTGATAGGCTTCGGCTCGTTTCTTGGGGTCCGCCGTCAAGACCGCGACGGCCCCAAAGTCGCGCTGGGCAGCCTCAAGGTTGCCCGTCGCCATCTCCAGCTTGCCGACACTGGTAAGCAAGCCGGGATTTTCCTGCCGCTTCTCTTCGGGCAGCGCACGATACTGGTCAATCGCCTGCTGGACGATTCGGCGTTCGCCATCGCTCCGGATCGACAGACTATCGCTTCGCCGAACCTCGCGGCTTTGCAGTTGAAACCGCTCAAGGAGCGTCTGGAATACCTCTGGAAGCCTCCGAACGGCTTCGTCGATCCCCTTCGTCCTCTCGTTCGTCTCCTTCGTCCTCTCGTTGGTCTCGACGACGGTTACGAGAACATTTCCCAACAAGCCCTCCAGACGTGCGCCTTGCTGCGTTAGAGCCAGCGTGAGCAAAGCGAACCCCTTCTCCTGGCCCTCTTGCAGCGCCTCCAACTTCGTAATTGCCAGTCCATTGAAAAGCTGCTGGTCTTGCTCGACCTCCCGGCGGAAATAGTACCGGACGGCCACGGCCAGGATGGACGGTCTGGGGACTGGCTTCTCCTGAGCCATCAGCACCTGACACAAGAACGGGTAGCTCGGTTGCAGTTCGCGAGCGATCCCATTGACGAAGTTCCACTCCTCATTGATAACGGCTTGCGGGTCGTTGAAACGAGCGAACCCACCCGCCTGTTGAGCCAGCTCCGCTGGAGACAAGGAGTTGCCGGTCAACAGGCCCCGTGAGCGGGCTGTCCGCAACTCTTCCAGCGCTTTTTGCAACTTCGGGAGGTGCTCGGATTTGACGTTTTTCAGGGGCGATGCGTCAAGGAATGCTCGCACTTGCTCCCGGAATGCTTGATCCTCTGCGTTCGCGAGCTTGCCCTTGATTCGTTCCCAGAGCGATTCGCCCCCGAGCGCGACCTCTAGCGATTTCCACGCTCGTTCATTGGCGGTCTGAAGAGCTTTCGTCAGCCTCTGGCTCTGATCGGTGAAGCGGGTGGTGAGCACCTCGACTACCTTGTCCGCAGCCCCGCTGATCCCGACAACCTTGCACACCCCGCCGACAAGTTGACGCAATGCCACGACGGACAGGCTCTGGAAGACGCTCACAAGACGATACTCCTCAGACCGAATGGCCTCGGAACGACGTTCGACCGCATCTGCAATTCAGACTGAGTGTAGAGCCGTGGAGGTGGCCACGCAAGACAAAAGGCAGATGTCCCCCTTACTTTCCGTCCCTGGCGCTATGGCCCTGTCGTCTCAGCCTTTCTTGCTGGACCTCCCCCCGACGGGCGAGTAGCATCCAGAGTGATGAGCCTCGGCAGCGCGCCGATGCCGCGTCTTCTTCGACCTCGGAGAACATGACCTGAGCCATGCCGGGCCAGACGAGGCCCGTTGACAATACGAAACCGTGCGTGAGCATGGGTTCTGCTTCCTCAAACGACCAACCTGAGCGGAAACGCTCTTGAAACTACAGGAGCGGACTCTGCCGCGCCCCGAAAGGGGCGCGGCCAAGGTCCGTTCTGTAGCACCCTTGGTCGGGTTTGAGGAGCGGCTTTGGTTCGTCGCTCCGTTTCTTTTCGCGTCCACTTGAACCTCAACGCTCCAAGGTGTCGCCATGTCAGCCCTGCTTGGCATCTTCGTTCCGGGCATCCTTGTAGCACGCCACTCGCACTCAAGCGGCGGCGGCGATACTGCGTCACTCCTTGTCATTGCTGTTGTCATTCTCATTCTGGTCGCCCTGGTCAACTACTTCAGCCGCTCGCCGTGTCCCCGCTGCGGCGCTCGACAGCTAGGCTTTCTACACGAACGAACGGACGAAGGTATGGATCGGCGATACAAGGACAACCCCTACGTCTGCCGAGCTTGTCGATGGTATGGCTATTCACTGACGCCGATCAAGGAGCCGCCTCCGCCTGCGCCCTCGTCACCCCCAGCCCCAGCTTCTGCTCCCGATCCGGTCGCAATCGCCGCCAAAGAGGTGTTGCGAACGCAGAAGGTCTGGGAACGATACGGCTGCCGCGAGGTGTCCGACCAGGAACTGCTGCAAGCAGCCCAGCGAGCATCGCAAAGTGGAGGACGAGTCGGGGGAGGCGGTTTCATCCGGAGGATGTGGGGATCGTTGAGACTCTTGACCTGCCGGCTTACCATCGGCTTCCTTCGACTGGCTGGCCTGACAACCGATGACCGGCTGCTCGCGACACTGCTCCTGGCGACGTTCTTCGTCGCATTGACCGCCTTCATCCTCCTGTTCTTCTCTCTGACATTCATCCAGGTCATCATCGCATGCGTCTTTGTGTTCTTCCTTTCGGCGTTCTCGTCGCTCGCCATCCTCGCTTCAGTGGCCGAGAGTGATCTTGAGGACGCAGAAGACAGGCTCGTGGGCGAGATCGCGGAGCAGGGAGAACAGAGGAAAATGATGCTCGAACGGAGGATCGCGGCGAAGGAACACGCTTGGCTGTTAGCGGCGAGAAAGGCGAAGCAGGAATACGACCTGGCCTGTCAGCAGTATCGCGAGCTGACGGTACGGCCGCGCTTGCCGCCGGTTCCCACCGCTCCGCTTAACTGTCCGCACTGCGGAGGGCAATTTGTCTTCGACGGCAGCCTCGCCGGCCGGGTGGTCGTCTGCCCACACTGCGGACGGCATGTCACGGCCTCGCCAGTCGCCCCGCCCGGAGGAAGAGGCTGAAGGGAATGAGCCTCGACGCGCTGCCGAAGGTTGCTCGGTGTCGGTCGCGTATGCTCTCTCGTATTTGTGACAGTTCAGGGATACAATAAGGAGGAGTGCGATCCTCTGCTTTTTCGGGAGTCAGCCATGCCCATCTCTGTGACCTGTCCCTCCTGCGGCAGCAAGATCAAGGCTCCTGACGGTCTGGCCGGCCGCCGAGCGAACTGCCCCAAGTGCAAAGCCCCGATCAACGTCCCCGCCGCGAACGGCTCGCAAGAGCCAGCCCAGCCTCCATCTCGGGCAGCAGCACCGATTCAGTTGCCCTACGTTGCTCCGCCCTCCACTCCGGAGCCGTTCAGCAGACTCGACGACGATGAGGCCGCGTCGATCCGCGAGCGACGCCGCCCGGCCCCCGACCCGACGCACGACCTGCGGTAACAGAAGGAAGGTGCCAGAAGTTGACGCTTGACGACCGATCAGGTGGACGTTCTACTGATTTTGTCGAGACGGTTTGGAGGCGACTGCGGGAGGCGGACAGATGGACGACACCAGCTCGCAGCATTCGGGCAAGCCGAAATTCTTCGTCATCGTCAGTGCCATCGTGGGGCTTGTCATCGCCATTTTCATCGCAATCGCGAAGTACCACGAGATTAAGAAAAGCGCAGCCGAAGCTGAGAAGGCGAGCATCGAAGCGGAGCTTGCGAGGAGCAAGCAGAAGCCCAAGGATGACCAGACACTGGACAACACTGCGGTCGGTCCCAAGACGGAATCCCCCGCTTCGCCGAAGCCTGGAGCTGCCGCTTACGACATTTTCCCGGAGCCTATGCGAAGCCAACTCATCAAGGACTGGGAAGTCGAGATCGCTGCGGTCAAGAAGGCTATCAAGGCCGACACGGAGAGTCTCCGCACGGCCACCACCGCTAGAGAGCGGCAAAGGTTGCAGAACTGGCTGAAGATTTACACAGAGCGCATGGAGAATCTGGAACTGAACAACCCGCCCTATCTCAAGAAGAAGTAAACCCTTCGTCGATGGCCTCACGTCGCTGCGACCTTGCTCTTTCTCCAGAAGTCGAATGGCCTGGACCAGTCGGTATTCCTTGAAGCCGACGAACCGCGTCCCGTCCTCGCTGACGGCCGGCCCATGATTGAGCACTATCAGCACCGCCTCGACGGTCATCTCATTTTCGAGCTGCTCGCCCGGCGACAGGAAGACGCTCCTCTTGCCGAGTGCGAAAAAGGCGATTGCGTGGCATGGGCAGCGGCGATAAGGTGAGAGGCGGTCGGACGAGGTTGCAGCCGGCCCTGAGATCAACAGCCGGTGGTTGGCCGATCCAGACTGTTCGGCTATCTAAGGAACTTGCGATGAATCATGGTGAGCTAGACCGAGCAGTACCGGTGTGGAACTCACTCTCGCTGTCTACGCCTTTCGTGGGGTTCGTGTGTGGCGTGGTAGCGGGCCTGTGCGCACCCCACTTTCAATGGTTCGAGTGGGGGTTCTCTGTCTGGTTCGGGTTCGGCGTTCCTGGTCTCCTCTTTGGCGTGTTCGCGCTTGTTCGTGCTGAGCGGCTGTGGGGACTTACGTTGGCAGGTCTCATTCTCAACAGTGTACTCGTCTACCTGCTTGTGATATGGGTCATCGCGCCTCTTTTCACGGAGCCGGGGCCGCCGGTGTCCGAACCAGTGGTTTTCAGGCCGGTAGTATGTGCTACCGGAAGGACACATTTCGGGACGTTTTGGGACATTTCGGCAGAACGCCGGGAAGTGCGGATACCCCTTGTTTTATGGGGTTTACTCGTGTTTTCGCACGTTGGCGGGAAAGCGGTCTATAGCCTTTCAAGACCGATGCGATCGGCCACTCTGCCACCCCTCCGGCGTCCGAACACTCGGCAAGCATCGCCAATCTATCCGATGCCATCAGGGATCGCAAGAGAGCCATCTCAGCCGCCCGCGTCCGCTTCTCCTTGCTCTTCCTTTTCGGCAAGCTCGCGAAGGTAGCGCTCGATGGCGTCCATGCTGTCGAATTCCTTCGCCGCCTCTTTCGTGGCCTCGTCGAAGTGGTAGCGTTCGGTGTCCGTGTCCACGAAGCGAGCCCGGCGCTCGGCTTCCTCGCTGGACTGCATCTCGTCCTCCGGTCCGCTCATGGTCCTGCTCCGGTTCTTCATCCGGGCGGCTGCTGCTCGCACTCGATGATGTAGTTGTTGCCGGCCTTCTTGAAACCGGTCACCTTGAAGAACGTGTTGTGGTTGAGCAGAAACTCGCGCTCGCTGGGGAAGGGCGTGACCGGCAGCGCATCGAGTCCGTGGACCGCCTTGATGCGCAGTTCGACGTTGCCCTTGAACGCCCCGTCTACCTCGTCGCCGACCGCTGTCGAAATGTAACCGCTAATCCGCATGGAACAGTTGAGCCGGTGAGCGGCCGCGGCGAGACCGAGGAAGTCCTTGAGCGGTTCGCCTTGCAAGTTCATACCGCGCACAACCTTGATCGGCGGACTGAAGGGCCGGGCCTTCTGGAAAGCCGACTGCAACCGAACGTGGACCTTCTCGAACTCCGCCGGCACGGTCCCCTTGGTCCGCAGCCCCTCGTTCAACTCGGTGTAGGCCTGTTTCGTGTAGGCTTGCAGGGCAACCTTCTCTCCGTGAGTCAGGCTGGCCGGCCAGGTCTGTTCCTGGACGTGTTTCAGCACCGGGTTGGGCTTGGTGCCTTCTCTTTCAAGCTTTGCCTTGTCCGGGTCGGAAATCTGGAACTTCGCCGCCTTTTCCTCGCGCTCGCCGATCATCAGCAGGAGCTTCGCCTTGAGTTGCTCCGTGGACGGCACCTTGTCGAAGTGCTTGGACAACTCGCCGCCGAGCTGTTTGAGCTTTGCCGGATCGGAGGGAACATCCAGGAGGGTCGAACCGATAGCCTTGAGTCCCTCGTGGATCGCTTCCTGAGCAGCGGCGGACTTCAGGACGGGAAAGGGCTTGTTTGCCGGCTTGGGTCCCTCGGCCACGAGGAAGAAGCCACACAGCAGCGGCAAGACGGCATTCTGGAAGAAACTTGACATGGCTGACGATCCGCAAAGTTCAATGGGATGGAAGGCACCCTGGCGCCATTAAACCTCCAAGGGTGCGACCCTCCTGTAGCCGAATTCGCTAGAATTCGGGTTTCCTCTGGCATGAGGGGGAACCCGAATTCTGGCGAATTCGGCTACAGGACTGTTTCCTCTGGTATGAGGGGGAACCCGAATTCTGGCGAATTCGGCTACAGGACTATGTCAGATCATCTCCTTGATCGGTTCGGCCTCGACGAGATGCTGCGGCCGGCCTGTTGGGTCGTTGATCGACGTCGTCGCCAGGTCGATGCCCAGGCAGTGATACAGCGTCGCGTGAATCTCCTGGAACGTGATCGGCCGGCCCACGGCATATTCGCCGAGACGGTTGGTCGAGCCGATGGCCTGTCCCGTCTTGAGTCCGCCGCCGGCAAGCAAGGCACAACTGACCTGCGGCCAGTGATCGCGGCCGGCACCGGGATTGATTCGCGGCGTCCGGCCGAACTCGCCCCAGACGATGACGCACACGTCATTGAGCATGCCGCGGACTTCGAGATCGTCGATCAGGGCGGTCAGGCACTGATCGAGTTTGGCGCCATGATCGCGGACCAGGGCGAAGTTCTGACCGTGGCTGTCCCAGCGGCCATAACTCAGCGACACGACGCGAACGCCCGCCTCAATGAGCCGGCGCGCCATCAACAGTTGCTCGTTGCAGGTCGGCGCGCCGTCGTACTGGAACTTGTACGGCTTGCCATCGCCGTAGCGGTCGCGCAACTTGGCCGGCTCCTTGCTGATGTCCAGCGCGTCGAGCAGCTTGCTCGAGGTGAGGACGTTGAGAGCGCGCTGCTGCAGCGCGTCCATTCCCTTGAGCTGACCGGCGGCATCGACCTCGCGCTTGAGCGTGTCGAAGCTCGACAGCAGCTTGCGGCGGTCGCCGAGCTGATCGAGAGCGACGCCCTTGAGCGTCAGGTCGGACATGCCCTGGCCGTCCGGCTTGAAGGGAGCATGAGGCAAACCGAGGAAGCCAGGCGTGCCGGCATCGGACCACGGCATGTGCTGCGTCCGCGCGGCGAGGCCGACGAACGGCGGCACCGACTGATCGACGGGGCCCTTGACCTTTGAGACGGCGGAGCCGAAGCAGGGTCGGCCGCCCAGGTTGGCCAGCGATTCTTGTGTCCAGCCGGTGTTGCACTGGAAGGCGTAATGATCGCCGCGTGCGCCGACGACGGAGCGGAGGAAGACGCACTTGTGAGCGCGAGCGGCGATCTGCGGGAAGCATTCGCCGATCTGAATGCCGGTGACGCTGGTGTTGATCGGCTTGAACTCGCCGCGAACGCCGTCCGGAGCTTCGGTCTTGATTTCCCACATATCCTGGTGCGGTGGGCCGCCGCCGAGAAAGACGTTGATGACCGCCTTGTGGCGCGTACCCGTGACGCCGGCCGCCGCCTCAGCGCGGAAGATATCGCTCAGCGTCAGACAGCCGGCGCTGAGGCCGAGGCCGCCGATCTTGAGAAAACCGCGCCGCGAGACGCCATCGCACAGTCGAGTCGGCTGCCCGTAGATACTCAGCATGACAGGCCCCCTGAGAATCGAGATCAAACCGGTGTGACGGCGCAAGGCCGTGGTTTGTCCTCTTGCGAGGACGGTGGGTCGTTCTGGGTGAGTGCGACACTCGAATCCCAGCAGATAACCTAAAGCGGTTCGAGAAGCATGTCAAGCAAAACTGGGGTGCGCGGCAAATCGTTCAGGACCGGCGGCGGAATAACGGGTTGCCGCTTGCGGCTTAGCGGGCAGCCCGCTAAGCCGCAAGCGGCAAGAAAGAGGAACCGCCTCAGATCCTCACGAAGATTTTCTGCCGGTACATCCAAAGGCACATGACCCAGAAGACGAGACCGACCAGGGTCCAGCGCACGAACGGCTCCCAGAGCGGCCCCCAGACGATGAAGACGTCCTCGCCCAGCCAGGTCATCAGCGTCCGCGCGGCCCACTTCTTCAGCAGCATGCCCATGCAGTAGATCGCAATCGAGTTGACGCCGACGACGATCAGCGGCCAGGCCCAGTCCTTGTAGCCCTGGACGTCAATGAGCGCATAGAGCGAGGCGAGGATCAGACAGCACCAGCCCGTCGAGAAGATCGCCCACGACGGCGTCCAGATGCGTTTGACCAGCGGACAGACGCCCGTCAGGTTCAGCACCTGTCCGAGGACGAGACCGGCGATGCCGGCCGCGATCAGCAGCTTGATCTTCTCGCCCGGGGAACGGCGCGAGCGCAGCAGTTCGCCGCACATCAGGCCGAAAAGCATCGTCGCCAGTGACGGGATG
>JBBSDR010000105.1:0-10580 GCA_038240465.1 Gemmatales bacterium | reverse complement strand
CTGACGTACCTCTCCCTGCCCGGCACGCAGGTGAGCGATGCGGGCCTGGCCTACTTCAAGGACTGCAAGTCCTTGACGAACATCGACCTGAGCAGCACCCAGGTAGGCGACGCGGGTCTGGATACCTTCAAGGACTGTAAAAGCCTGATGCGCCTCGACCTGCAAAAGACGAAGGTGACCGCTGTAAAGGTCGAGGAGTTGAAGAAGGCGTTGCCAGAGTGCAAGATCGAGTGGGACGAGAGGTGATCGCTATCCGAAAGCTGGCCCGCACGACCTCCCCCTGAGAGAAGAAAAGGCCCGCTCCGAAGCGAGTCGTTGCATGCCTCTCTGTCCCGGCATCGAATCGTTTCGCGGATCGTTGTCACTCAGGGGCTTGCCATGTTCGTTCCGTTCGGACGATACTCCGCCCGTCGTTGGGACGGCATGACCCGCCGGCGAGCAATCCTGACGCCTTTGACCCATCTGACCCCGTTGACCCCTTTCGATTTTTCTCTGGACAGGCAGTAATCTCGCTCATACTGTTAACAATTGAAAATCTAAAAATAAAACGTCAGCTAACTTCCCGCACTTCTGACTCAATGAAGGAGTCATATCAATGCTGTTCATCTGGCTGGTCGCTCTTCTGATCTGTCTCATCGGCCTCATCCTCACAGGAGCGGAAGGAAAATCTGGCCGCTTCCGCCCCCGTCTCGAACAACTCGAAGTTCGGTATGCTCCCGCCGCCACCTTCACCTGGGCCTACACCGGCGCCGGGGCTGGTGATTTCATGACCGCTGCGAACTGGAGCGGAGGACCTGTAGGGCAGGTTCCGGGACAAGACGACACCATTCGCTTCGACGCGACCTCGGTGAAAGACTGCACTCTGAACCAATCGGCGCAGTCCAAAATCGTCGCCCGCATCCAGATGGTCAACGCCTACACCGGCACCTTCAAACTGGATGCCATGCTGGGTGTGACGAGCGGAGGAACCCTCGAAGGAGGCACCATCATTCAGTCAAACGGCGATGCATCTACCCTGGGATTTGGTGGAGGCACAACGACCTGGAAGGGCACAGTCCTCAACGGCGGGCAGGCCGTCTCGAGCCTCATCGTCGGCGCCGGAGCCACCTTCGACGTCACCAGCAACGCCGCGACGATCGGTGACAACCTGAAGAAT
The DNA here is from genome assembly GCA_038240465.1 of Gemmatales bacterium. Lineage (GTDB taxonomy): Bacteria > Planctomycetota > Planctomycetia > Gemmatales > Gemmataceae > JBBRIK01. The sequence continues at coordinate 9,424 of JBBSDR010000105.1, read as the reverse complement.
AGCGGTACGGTGCACTTCAAGGCGGACATGGCGAGCGATGTGACATTCACCAACAACGCAGGCATCACGAACAACAGCGGCGCTTCCATTTTCCTGGACAGCGGCAAGAGCCTCAAGAACTCCGGGACGGGCATCATCCTGAACTCCGGGCTTGTGGAAAAGACCACGACGAGCACCGACCCCACCTTGATCGAGCTTCCGCTGGTGAATAGCGCGGATACCGCGAGCCTGAAGCTTTACGGGGATCTGGTCTTCAGCAAGGCAGGGCAGCAGAGCGGAGTTTCGGTCCTCCAAAATAATGGGTCCGTCTATCTGTACGACGCGGTCACTCTGGAACTGGGGTACGGCTATACCCAGAACGGGGGCTACCTTCAGACCTCTGGCTACCTTCCGAACAATGGCTCCCCATTCGGGATCTTTGGCGTGGCCGGTGGAACGACGACAGTTCGCATTCACGGAGGCACAGTCCTGATCGGGGCCGACGGCGGCTATGGGTGGTTGAGGGTCAACGGCTCATTCATCATGGACGGGGGCACCTGGGACTGTTTTGTGAACGGTGCCGACCTGCCGCAATCGACGCTGATCTACGCCTCAGGCGGCATCACACTCGGTGGGACCTCATCTCTTTCCGTCATCACGAACAATGTGCCTGCGGGCGGAATCCCTGCGGGAAAGACGGTGACGATCATGGCCGCGGACGCCGGGCATGCTATTTCCGGGGACTTCGCGACGAAGAACCTCTACCCTGTCGGGACGTGGACGGCAGGAATCGATGCTGGTAATTCAAATGACTACGACCTGACGAGTTGAGTTCGGCTCGGTGAACGGTGGGGTGCCTCCCGTCGTTCACCGAACCCTGATACATTCCGGAAGGGAGAAGATTCGCGAGGCAAGAGGGGAGAAGAACGATGCATCGGTTCAGCATGACAGCTAGCTTGTTGATTCTCTGGGGCGTCGCAGTGGGGGCGCCGCCGCGAACAAGCGATGCGGAGCGGAGTGAGGCGGAAGCTGCGTTGAAACGAGCAAGCGTGGACAGCGACTCCCCTGCTCTGCTGAAATTCTTTCAGGCACGCACGCCCTCCGAGGAGGACCTGAAGGACCTCAGCGGGGTCATCGACGAGCTTGCAAGCAAGTCATTCAAGGTGCGCGAACGGGCGGAGCAGCGGCTCATTCGTTGTGGCCGCATCGCCAAGCCTGTGCTACTTGCCGCCCAGAAAAGCGATGATCCGGACGTGGCACATCGCGCCGAGCGTTGCTTGCGGGTCATCGAACAATGCTCGACCCCAGAGGTAATTGCCGCGGCTGCCCGACTCCTGTCCATCCATTGTCCCGAAGGGGCGGCAGAAGTTCTCATCGACTACCTCCCCGTCGCGCAGGAAGAGGAGACAAAGGGTGCAATCATGACCGTTCTTGCTCGGGTTGGGATCGCCGAAGGGAAGCCTCAACCCGTGCTGCTGAGGGCCTTAGCCGACCGGAATCCGGGGCGGCGCGCGGCAGCGGGGTATCTGCTTGGCAAATTTGTCCCCGTGCAGCGCGATGCCTTGCGCAAACTGCTGGCAGACCCCGAGCCGGAGGTGCGCCTCGAAACCGCCCGCGGTCTGAGCAGTGCCGGCGATAAGGAGGCCATTCTCACGTTGATCGCCCTGCTCTCCGAGGGGCCAATGCCGATCGCGTTCCAGGCGGAGGACTTGCTCTGCCGGTTGCTGGGGGACGCCCCTGTTCCTGCGGTCTTGGTCAAGGAGGACCAGGCAACCCGCCGGATTTGCGGCGCAGCCTGGACAGCCTGGTGGAAAGAAAAACGAGCAGCGGTCAGCCTTGAGGCACTGGCTCGCGTGGGGCGGCCCTCGGGGCTGACCGTCATTGTGGATGCCGGAACTGGCGTCCGGCAAGGCCGGGTTTGGGTGTGTGGGCAGGATGGCAAACCGCGCTGGGAGTTCGAGGCGAACAGACCACGATACGCACAACTCCTTCCCGGCGGGCGCGTCCTGGTTGCAGAGTTCCGAGGGAAGCGCGTGACCGAACGTGACTTCCAGGGCCGAATCCTTTGGCAACATGCAACCAGCGAAGGCCCCGTCAGCTGCCAGCGTCTTCCCAACGGAAACACCTTTATTGCGACAAACTATGAATTGTGTGAAGTGACCTCTACTGGGGAGGTAGTTTTCTCACGGAAACCTCAGCCCGCCATCATCTTCGATGCACGGAAACTGTCCAATGACCACCTTCTCTGCGCCATCCATCAGAATGTGGTGGAACTGGACGGTCAAGGACGTGAAGTCAAGCGAATCCCTGTTCCGGGGATGATCGGCGGCGGCTCGGTGGAACCGCTGCTTAACGGCAACTATCTCGTCGCACAATGGAATAAGCATCTTGTGTCGGAAATCGATGCCACTGGCAAGGTGGTTTGGGAATGTCAAGTCGTCTCTCCACGCGGCGTTATGCGTCTGCCGAATGGCAATGTCCTTGTTGCCAGTGATAGGGGACCAACCAAGATCCTAGAACTCAACCGGAAAGGTCAGACAGTCTGGAGTATCGCCACAACGGTACCCGCCTATCGTCTCCATCGCCCCTAGCGAGGATTCAAAGGAGGATTCAAAGGGGAGGACTCAAAGGGGTCAGGCCCCGAGCCACCTCGAGGGCCACAACGGGTCAAACTTCGAGCCACAGTCATCCAGTGGCTCGGCCCCCGCCCCTGTTGACGCCCCGCCTCAGCGCCCGGACCCGGCTGGCAGGGACATTCCATGGTCCCGAACTTCGTGCTCACTTTCTCCTTCTCAGACCCGACAATCGATGCAGGCGCGCTCACCGACAGGGCATTCCCAGACGAGGCCAACGGTCGCGGCTGCTAACCGCTGGCGTCGGGTTGTCGCCGCGGGGCGCAGTGGGATCGGCCTGCGGGGCGAGCGTCGGCGGGATGCTGTTAGGGTCGGGCATGGGAAGGCTCCAGGTGCGGTGCGAGTGCTGACGTGAGCCGTCCCACCGTCGAGTGCGGCTGGATCGGCTCGACAGCATGCAGGGGATTCTACCACCCCAGAGACAGAAGACCCCAGCACGAGATGGACGTAGCCCGACGCGCGCAGGAAAGCACGTCGGGCTTACGCCTCGACGCTCGCCCGATGTGAAATTACGACTTCGCCGTTGCGTAACGGTGCGTCGGCATCGGACGACCCGGACGGAAACTCTGCAGCGTCACGAATGTCGCCTGCGCTCCCGCAGCCTGACAGGCCGCCGTCACCTGCGCCCGGACGCATTCTTCCAGCATCTCCGGAGCGGCGGCGACACGGGCGTTGACGATCAAATCGAACTCGCTCACCTGTCCCGCCGACGCCAGCGACAGCTCCGGCTGCGAGGCGCTGCTGACCAGGTTGGCCACTCCAAACGACAGCTCCGACAGCCCAATCGCCTTGAGATGCGCCACCTCGGCCACCCCCGCCAGGCTCTCGCGCAATCGCACCAGCACATCGAGAAGCAGCCCATCCAGCGCGAGGGGCTTGCTTCCGGTCACATGGATGCTGCTGTTGAGCCAGCCCATCTCCGCCTCGCCCTCGGCATAGATGTCGTAGTCGATGTCGAGGATTTTCCGGCCCCAGTTGCCCTCTTGATCGAGCAGTTCCGTCAGCGCCTCGAAGCCTTGGCCCGTCTTCGCCGAGACACGCAACAGCGGCGTGCCGGGGAACTGCTTCTCGATGAGACCCGTCAGTTCGTTCAGGGCGTCCGGAGGCAGTTCGTCGAGACGGTTGATCGCGATGGCGTCGGCTTCTTCGAGCTGCTTGCGAAAGATGTACGCCGCCTTGGGCGAGAAGCCGGCCTTCTTCTCGTCCTTCAGAATGCGCAGGCCATGACTCGGCTTGAACAGCACCGTGTACGGCGCCACCTCGAAACGCTGGCCGTACAGGTCCTTCAACGGCTGCACGACTGTCGCGACGAGGTCGGTGCAGGAGCCGACCGGTTCGGCGAGGATGACGTCGGGCCGCTGCGCTTTCTCCAGTTTGCCGACGGTATCGACGAGGTCGTTGAAGCGACAGCAGAAGCAGGCGCCGGCGATCTCCTCGACGGGAAATCCCTGCGAACGCAGACTGCTCGTATCGACGAGGTCGGCCGCCTGATCGTTGGTGACCAGGCCGATCTTCTGGCCGCGATCCATGTAGAACCGTGCCAGCCGCGCCAGGGCCGTCGTCTTGCCGGCGCCGAGAAAGCCACCGATCATCACGAATCGCAGACGTGTCATCGCTGTGTCTCCAGGGTCTTCCAGTCCGCAAATGGATAGGGGACCTGCTTGCTCGGTTTGTACGCGTGGGCCGTCATCCAGGCGAATTCCTTCTTCCCCTTGGCGCTCGGGTCCGGGTCGGGCAGGGCGACTCCGTTTGCCTCGGCGTAAATCGTGCGCACGACATTCGCTCGCTGCGCGGCCGGGGGGGCGAGGTCGTAGTCGGTGCCGCGCGTCTGCAAGAACCAGGTGTTGTCGCGGAAACCGCTCAGCAGACGTTCGTGGGCCGCCTTCACCAGCTTCGTCTTTTCGTCCTTCGACAGGGCCGGCGCTTTCTCGATCTCGGCAACCAGGCGCTGCGTCTCGGAGACGTCGAAACTCACCCAGCCGTAGGGCGGCAGAAACGCCTCCATCTTGCAGTGCGACGGCGAACTCTTCGGAAATGGATTGATGCCATAAGTGACGCGCGTCGGGAAGCCCAACGCCCGGCCAAAGGCGGCACACAGCCCGTGATAATCACTGCAATGGCCGCGACGTTGCTCCAGGGCGTGCTGGGCGCTGGCCTTGAGCGAGGCGTTGACGTGGTCGTAGGTCATGTTGCCGTTGACCCAGTCGAAGACGCGGGCGAGATCGTGGGCCGGGTCCTGGCGCATCGGCACCACCTTCGGCAGCAGCAGCCTGAGCGGATTGTCGATCGTCACACTGCGGTCGCTCTCCAGATACGGCTTGAACGCGGCCGGCCAGGTCTCGGGCGTCTTGACTTTCTTTGGATCAATGTCCCAGTGCAGTTCCCAGGTCTTGACCGTGAAGCGCCGGCGAATGATCTGCGCTCCTTGCGGATCCTTGAACTCGAAGTAGGCGAAACGATTGCCGTACTTCTTCTCCGTTTCGATGCGCGGCGTCACCTTCATCGGGAAGGTGCTGATTGGCCCCTCCTCGACTTCCTGGACGGCATCCGTCGGCGGCAGCGGCAGCCAGACTTTCAGCACTTTCGTGTGATAGGGGGCCGTCACGATGGCCGCGAAGTCGATCTCGTATGTTACCGGATTGCTCTTGCGGGCCGCGTAGGGCTGAGCGGGATCAAGGGCCGACTTCTCCGCGCCGCCAACGCACGGGATGAGGACAAGACCGAGCAGCAAGAGGGAAAGGGGTTTCATCAGGAGGGCCTTTCAGGTCCGGGAGGGACGTCGCCAGTTGCGGCGAGGGTGGGCCGCAGCACACGCTGATAGAGACCGCCGCCGCAGATCGCACCGGCGATGGGAGCGAGGAGATAGACGGTCAAACAATGCAGGCCATTCGCTCCCGGAAAAGCAACCGGCCCCCAGCCGCCCAGCGTCGCGGCGAAGAGGCGTGGGCCGAAGTCGCGCGCCGGGTTGAAGCATGCCTGCGTCAGCGGCGCAATCACCGAGATCAAAATGGCCACCGTCAAGCCGATGAACACCGGCGCCAGCGCGGCAGGAGGGGCCGAGTGATTGCGCGGATCGATGACCGCGAACACAACCAGGGCGAGGATGAGCGTTCCCAGGAACTCGGCCAGAAATGCGGCCGGAAAGGCGACAACTCCAGACAGGCCCGGGGTGTCCTGCTTCGCATAGAGGGTCGAGTTGCCCTTCACTCCGGGATTGGGGAAATACTCGCCGTAGCACCTCGCCGTGATCTCGCTGCCAGGCTGGCCGCGCTCGACCTTCAAGGCTTCCTCGTGAGCCTTCAATTGCGGTTGAAAGAGGACGAACAGCGTCGCGGCGGCGAGCATGGCTCCCGCGAACTGGCTGCCGATATAGGGCAAAACGCGGCGAGATGGGAAGCCGCCCCAGCAGGCGAAGGCCAGCGTCATCGCGGGATTGATGTGCGCCCCACTGATGCCGCCGCAGACGTAGATCGCAACCATGATGGCCACGCCCCAGACGATGGCCACTTGCCACAGGCCCGACTGCGCGTCGGTCAGCACCGCCGCATGAACGACGCCGCAACCAAAGAACACCAGCAGGAATGTGCCGAGGACCTCCGCCAGACAGCACGCTCCGAGCGACGGTTCAGACCTTGCCATGAGACCCACCTTATCCACGATGGCCCGGCGCGAACCGGGCCAAGGACGTTCTAATCTTCGTTTGAGCGTCCGTCAAGTTGTGGCCGCGCGAAACGTAAACAGCGTGCAGCGGAACAGTCTTTGCATACGAGTGGAGAACCTCTGGAGGTACTCCCATGCCTGCGAAGAATGAGGACCTGCACGGCAACGCTCCCGACAAGGCGGACGTGGCCCTGCTGCTGATCGACGTGATTAACGATCTGGAGTTTCCCGAGGGCGAACAGATGTTGCGCCACGCTCTGCCGATGGCGAAGCGCATCGCCGCCCTGAAAGACCGGGCCAGGATGGAAGGCATTCCAGTCATCTACGCCAATGACAATTTTGGCCGCTGGCGTTCGGACTTTCGCGCCCAGGTGGAGCATTGCCTCAAGGACGGTGTGCGCGGGCGGCCCATCGTCGAGTTGTTGCGGCCCGAGGAGGCGGACTATTTCGTCCTGAAGCCCAAGCACTCGGGCTTCTTCTCCACGAGCCTCGATATTCTGCTCGATTACCTGGGAGTCAAAGTGGTGATCCTGACAGGGGTGGCGGCGAACATTTGCGTTCTGTTCACCGCCAACGACGCCTATATGCGCGACTTTAACGTGGTCGTCCCCAGTGATTGCGTGGCATCCAACACCGAGGAGGAGACACGCCACGCCTTGGAGCAGATCAGCACGGTACTCAAGGCCGACATCCGCGCTTCCTCGGAACTGTCTTTCGAGGACCTCGCGGAGCAGGCCGGCGAAACACCAAAGCCCCGCCCGGAGTCAGCAGAATTCGCCCGCCGGAAATGAGTGACGCACTACGACTTCCCCTTGCTCAGCGGAGACGAATCAAAGTGGGCCAGCAGATCGGCGGGATCATCGTAGATGGCGAGCGTGCCGGCCAGTTCCGCATCGCCCCAGCCGCCGCAACGCAGGGCAATCACCGGCACACGCGCCCGGCGAGCCGCCTCGACGTCGTAGGGGGTATCGCCGAGCATGACGGTATTCTGAGGCGGCAATTCCAGGTCCGCCAGGGCTGCCTCGACGATGTCCGGATCGGGCTTGGAGCGCTCGGCGTCATCGGCCGAGGTCTTGCTTTCGATCACTTCATCTCCCCCGCAGATGCGGAGCAGCGAATCCAGTTCATCCTTCTTGGCCGAACTGGCAACCACGAGCCGGAAACCGCACGCGCGTAGGTGCTGGAGCAGTTCTTTCGCTCCCGGCGTCTGTGTCAGGGAGGGCAGATATTGAGCCTTGAAGATTTCGCTGCGCCGTTTGGCGATCATCTTGCCCTGTGAGGAATCCTCACTGACACCGACGCTGGGCAGCAGCTTGTCGCCGCCCATGCCGATGAGTTGGCGCACCTTCTCCAGAGGCACGTCAATGTTCTGTTCCGCCATCGCCTCGACCCAGGCACGGGCATGGGCGTCGTTGCTGTCCACAAGGGTGCCGTCCACGTCCAGGATAATGGCTTGAATTGACTGCATGAGGGTTCTCATTCATGGTGAAGGCGTCTCGCCGTGATGTGAGGAACAGCGAGCAAATGATGTGCCGGTCGCTGAGAGTTGAGCCGCTCATCATGCGCGAATGACGAACCCAGCCGATCATCACCGACCCCACTTGCCGATCGAGCGTGAACGAGAGCGTTTCCGGCAGTTCGCGCAGCAATGCTTCGCCCATTCCTCCCGATCTCAGGAAGATCAGCGTCTCCGGCTGTTGCCGCAGGGCGTCGAACAACTGGCCTTTCTGTTCCGTCGAGTAGATGCGCACATCCCCTCGCCCCAGATAGAAGCTGACCGAATCCCAACTGCGCGGATAGCAGACGATGGCCGACTTGACGCCCGCATACCTCTCGACGCTGGACCGCAGCGCGAAGTGTTCGTTGTACGCCGGCAACAGCACGAACACCCCCAACACAAGGAGCGTAGCCGTCGTCGCGGCGCACCAGTTCAGCAGCTTCAGACTCCACGGCTGGCCGCGTCAAGGTAGCAGCCGAGGGCCAGCGCCAGCGGCGGCAAGGCCGGCAGGATGTAGACCGCGCGCTTGCAGCCGGACAGCGAGAAGAACAGCAGCCCCCAGCCGGCGCTCAGCAGCACGAACCCGAGTGCGGGTGTCCTGTGGCGGAGGAGTCCCGGCAGCAGCAGCGTCCATGGCAGCATGCCCAGCAGCACGCCCGGCAGATGGAACCAGAATGGCTCCTCGTGATCGAACGGCGTCAGGAAGCGAACGACGTGATGCTGCCAAAAGAAATGCTGGACGAACCCGGCATGACGCAGCATCATGAGGACGAACCACGGCCCCGCGACGAGCAGTATCATCAGCAGACACAGCAGGACGTCGAGGAAGCGCGGGCGGAGGGCGCGGCGGTCGAGGAGCATCAGCCCCAGCACGGGTCCACCGACCAGGACGAGGGCCACCGGTCCCTTGCTGAGGATGCCGAGACCGCATGCCGTCCCGCACAGCAGCCACCAGCGGCGTCCGCCCGCGCTCAGGCCGCAGTGGGCCGCCCCCAGGGCCGCCGTCACCCAGAGACAGAGCAGCGTGTCGAAGGACAGCATGCGAGCGAGATAGACATAGCGCGCCGACAGACACAGGACCAGCGCCGCGCACAGGCCGGCCCGCTGTCCCGCGACACGCCGACCCCAAAGATACGTCAGCAGCACGGTCAGCACGCCGGCGCTTCCCGGCACGAGCCGCGCTGCCCAGTCGTGGACGCCGAAGACGCTGTAGGAGAGCATGACGAGCCAGTAGAGCAGCGGCGGCTTGTCGAGATAGGGCTGGCCGTGCAGGACAGGCGTCATCCAGGAATCGTCAGCCAGCATCTGGCGCGGAATCTCGGCGTAGCGTGCCTCCTGCGGTTCCAGCAGCGGCGCGTCGAGCCGGCCGAAGAACAGCAGACCGGCGACGGCGACAACGAGCAGGGTGTGAGAAAAGCGTGCTTCCATGATTGCGTCAGGATCGCACAGTGTCGGCGGCGCAGTCAATGGCGACTTGGCGGCGCGAACCTTGTCCTCGCGATCGAGTCTTTGTCAAGGGTTAGCCGCGTCGCGGGGGTTTGGGGGGGGGGGGGGGGGGGGGCCCCCCCGGGGGGCGGGGCCCGCCGCCACCGCCAGGGCGGGGCCACCGGGTCAAAATCAAAAGGGCGGTGACGGGTGGGCGCCCCCCCCCGCG
>JBBSDR010000104.1:0-10671 GCA_038240465.1 Gemmatales bacterium | reverse complement strand
GGGAGGGAAACCCGTCGAGAGCATCGCCTCTTCCAGCCGCGCGGTACTCGTGACCTGCAAACGCCGGCCGTTCAGCCAGGCGCCCTGTCCTTTCGCCGCCGAGAACAGTTCTGGACGCGATGGATCGAGAATGACGCCGACGACCATCTCGCCTGCCACTTGCAGGCCAATCGACACACAGTACATCGGGCAGTCGTGGACGTAGTTGGTCGTGCCGTCGAGCGGATCGACGACCCATGTCGGCGGCGCATCGTCAGCGGGCTTCATCTCGCCGGTGTTTTCTTCCTCGCCGAGGAAGTCGTGCGCGGGAAAGCGTTCTTGCAGATAGGCGCGGATGGCTCGCTGCGAGCCGAGGTCGGCGTCGGTCACCAGATCGAACCGCCCCTTCTCGCGCACCTGGAACTTCGCGCGCCATTCTTCCAGCACAGCAGCGCCGCGCCGTGCTGCTTCGCGGGCCGTCTCGAGATATTCCGTCAAGGTTCCGTCCAGCATCATGGCTCCTTAGTTCCTGACCACCACCCGACCATCGCGATAGAACCAGACCTCAACGCCGCGATTGCCGTAGTTGAACTCGACTGCCCGGCGCAGTCCGCCCTTGATCTTCACCGTCGGGCTGCCCTCCGGCAGCGTGAAGCTGACCCGCACAGGAGTATTCGTGTACGGATGCACGACAACGGCCTCATGCGTCCCAGCACATGGCTTGAAGGACGCGGCGAATTCAAAAATCGTCGGCGTTGTCCGCGGCTTCTCCGAGACCTTCCGCGTCGTGTCGGCTCCGGGCAGCGGCACGGGCGGCGCCGGCGGCGCGATCTCGAGCGGCACGCCGTCCGGCGGCTGCACCGGCACTCCCACCGGAGCGGCAGGGGGCATCGGCGGCACCATGTGCGGACGCACCTCGACGCTGACGCCCTGGCCGACGCGGACCGTGACCGGGCCGGCCCGGATGATGATGTCGGCGCGCAGGCCGCCTGTCAGGCTTACCACGGCGATCAGGGCGAGAAGGCGAGAGTTGAAGAGGGTGTTCATGATGGTCCTCCTTGTTGGGCTTCCCCGGTTATTCTATCGCTTCGGCGGGACGGCTTCCTGCTCGAAGCGCACCTCCGCGCTCGAACGCTTGATGAGGACGCTCTGCGCCGGATAGCCGAATCCCGCGCCCCCTCCCTTGGCGTTCAACAGCCGATAGCGCACTTGCAAGGTGTCTCCCGCTTCCTTGACGCTCGCGATTGCCAGACCTTCAATCGCCGGCCCCTGAAACCCGGCACTGACGCAGACAATCATCTGTTTCTCCCAGTCGATGGCCGGCACGTTCAGACGCCGGGCCAGCAAGTTGCTCGCCGTCTCGGAGGCCGACGGCCCCGTCACACGCATGGCGACGGCGAGTTGCTCCGCCGTGCGAAAGACGAACTGGCGCGAGCCACGTTTGCGCGCCTCTTCCGGCTGCCAGTCGCAGCGCGCGAAGACGCCATCGGTGCCGGGAGCCACGGCCAGCGGACCCGTCAGCGGCTGCATCCACGCCGGCCAGAACTCCTTGATCGTGCCGCTGTCCGTCTTCGTCTCGATCGGCTTCCCGGCCAGGCGAACTTTCTTGCCGAGATGACTGGAGACGAGGACCGCCTTCTCGGGAACGTACAGTTCGCGGACGTCCTCCTTGCCGGTCGAATCCTGATAGCGGAGACGAAAGACGTTGAAGCGTGCCGTGCCGAGCGGCCGGCCCGTCGTCGGCGTTCGCTCCACGGTCCCGTCGAGGAGGACCTCGCTGCCGCCGGCCTTCTTGTAGAGGTCCTCGCCGGCCAGCAATTTCGTCGCGCCGGACGGCACGCCTTCATCGGCGAGGGCGAGAAGCAGACAGAGTAGATTTGCCGACATTGTGGACCTCCTCAAAACTGGACTCGAGAGCCGATCGGATTGCTCGTCAGCGCTGGATGTCCGTGGGCGGCTTATCGCTCGATGGCCGATTCTGACCGTTCCTCCATGCAAGGAAGAACTTCGTCCCGCGACTCGCCCGAGCAGCCATCCTCACACACGGCAACAGGACCCCTCGCCGAGCAGATTTCCGTCAAGCCGGCCGTGCGACAGGCGCTCGCATCTTCTCTCGTGTTGCAGTACAACAGACGACACCACACCGGAGTTGCCTGAAGGCGTGTCTCCGTTCTCCCGCCATTACGAGGATCACCTCCATGAAACGCTGCCTGCTCGTCTGGATCGTCATCGTCTCGGGATCGTTCAGCCGGGCCGACAACTGGCCGACGTGGCGCGGACCAGACCACAACGGCGTCAGCAAGGAAACCAATCTCCCCATCCAGTGGAACGATAGCAAGAACGTCGCCTGGAAGCTCAAGATGCCGGGCGCTGGCAGTTCCACTCCGTGCGTCTGGGAGAAGAACATTTTTCTCACCAGCGAGGACGACGGCAAGATCGTCCTGCTCTGCATCAGCGCCGACGGCAAGGAGCGCTGGAAGCGCACGATCGGCTCCGGGAACAAATGGATCCGCGGCGACGAGGGCAACAGCGCCTCGGCCTCGCCCGCAACCGACGGCAAGAACGTCTATGCTTTCTCCACGGCCGGCAGTCTGATCGCGTTCGACTTCGACGGCAACGAAGTCTGGAAGGTTGACGTCCAGAAGCGCTACGGCCAGTTCCGCATCGCTTTCGGTCTGCACAGTACGCCGGTGCTGTACAAGGATCGACTCTACATGCAGCTCATCCACGACGGCGGCGGCCAGGTGATCGCCATCGACAAGACCGACGGCAAGGAAGTCTGGAAAGTCGAGCGCAAGAGCGACGGCACCAACGAGAACAAGCATTCGTATGCCTCGCCGTGCCTGTGGACCAACGGCAAGGACGCTTATCTCGTCACCCACGGCAACGATTACGCCATCGCTTACAGTCTCGATGAGGGCAAGGAAATCTGGCGCGTCGGCATGAATCCGAGGGGCAAGAACTATCATAGCACCCTGCGTTTCGTATCCTCGCCGGTCGCGACGCCGGACCTGATCGTGGTGCCGTCGGCCAAGCAGAAGGGCATCGCCGGCATCAGGCCGGACGCCACGGGACTGATCGTGCCGGGCGACAAGAGCGAACTGTGGCGGCAGCCAAACAAGACGCCCGACGTCTCGTCGCCGCTTGTTCACGAGGGTCTCGTCTACCTGTGTCGCGAGGACGGCTTCCTCATCTGCCTCGACGCGAAGACCGGCAAGCAGCACTACATGGAGCGCATTTACACGGACCGCTATCGCGCCTCGCCCGTCTGCGCCGACGGCAAGATCTATCTGAGTTCGCGCAAGGGTGTGGTCACGGTGGTCAAGACGGGAACGCAGTTCGAGCGGCTGGCCGAGAACAAGCTGCCGGACCAGATGACGGCGTCGCCGGCCATCGCGAATGGCCGCATCTACCTCCGCTGCTGGGAGTCACTGTACGCGATCGAAGCGAAATAATGGTTAGCCGCGACGCGGAGTCCTCGGAGCGGAGCGAGGGGCGCGATAACGCCGGACGGGCTGGATGGTTAGCCGCGACGCGGAGTCCTCGGAGCGGAGCGTGTGGCGCGATAACGCCGGACGCGCTCCGCTCGAAGACTCGCGTCGCGGCTAACCGCATGTCAACCGAACCTGCCTCAAGTATAATGCCTCCGCCTTCATTCAGGAGGAAGCAGGCATGGCATGGTACATCCGGACGGCCGTTCTTTTCGCTGTCCTCGTTCCGCTCTCTCTCGTTGCCGCTGATCCACCTCGGGCAGTCGATCGCTTTGGCGATCCCCCGCCCGAGCGAGCGTTGATGCGCCTGGGGACAACACGCTTTCGTTCGCGCATGGTGATCGCACTCGCTTTCGCGCCGGACGGCTCCTTCCTGGCCACCGGCAGCACCGATTGCACCGTTCGGTTCTGGCATGCGGAATCGGGACGACAACTTCAATGCTGGAAGAGGAAGGAGGCGGAGGTGCATGCGCTCGCCTTCGCTCCCGACGGTAAGACCTTCGCGACGGCCGAGAACGGTACTTTGCGCGTGCGCGAAACAGCGACGGGACGCGATCTGCACGAATCCCCTCTGCCGCGTGGCCGGCCGGAGGCCCTGGAGTATTCCGCGGATGGCAAGTTCCTCGCCATCCAGGTCGAGGACCAGTCGTTGTTCCTCCAGCACGTTCGAGATGGCAAGGGCGTTTCGCCGCCTGCCGCCCCTTTCCCCGAACCGACCCTTGTCGCTTTTTCGGATGGCCTGCGTCATTTGGCCGCTCTCGATCCCGAGCAGACGCTTCATGTATGGGAGAGCAAGACCGGCCGCATTCTCGGGAAACTGCCAAAGTTCGAGACGGACGGGGCGGTTACGCTCTCCCGGGACGGACGCCTCCTGGCAGCCAGAACCCAGGCAGGCCAGCCAATCCAGTTGTGGGAGGTTGCGTCCGGCAAGAAACTTCTGTCGTGCGCCGGCCAGTCGGAACGCCTGCGGATCGTGGCCTTCTCTCCCGATGGACGCTGGCTCGCCTCATCCGACGTCTGGGACCACATGATTCGTCTCCGGGATGTGACAACGGGCCAAGTGTGCTGGGAGTTCAGACCGAATAACGAGGCGGCCTCCTCCGCTGCCCTCCGTTTCACCGCTGACAGCAAGCGCCTCGCCTTCTCAGGTGGGGATGGCTTGGCGCGGCTGTTCGATGTCGCAACGGGCCGGCAAGTCAGTACGACGGCAGGGCATCACGGCCCCATCTCGAAGATGAGGTTTCTAGGCGTGGAAGGCCGAATCGTGACTGCAGGGGTGGATCGCACGATTCGGATTTGGGACGGAACGACCGGTAAGGAACTGCATCAATTGTCCCAAACATCCGTGACCCAAGACCTTGCCGGTTCGGCTGACGGCAAGCTCCTCGCGGTTGTCGAAGAATCGAGTGTCCGAATGTTGGACGCGACCACGGGCAAGGAGTCCCCAGTCCTCAAAGGACGTCAGATTTCTGCCTCCAGTGTCGTTTTTTCTCCCTGCGAGGCGATTCTTGCAACGGGAGGGAAGGGCGAGCTATGCCTTTGGGATACGAAGAAGGGCGAGTTGCTGCGCAAGTTGGATAGCATTAGCAATTTCGGAGGGCCACTGTGCTTCTCGAATGACGGACGGCGTCTGGCGTCTGGCTGCGGCGACGGATTCATTCGGGTCTGGGATGTCGAGAGTGGACGAGAACGGGCCGTGTTGGATGGAACTCAAACAGGGGTGTCCGCGCTGGCATTCATGCACGATGGGCGTTCGCTTGCCGTGGTGGGAGAGGAGCGTGGCCTCTGTCTCTGGGAGATTGTCACGAGATCGCAGCGCCCCCTTGCACCGCTTGGTCAGGCACGCATTAGCGCTTTGGCGTGGTCGTCTGATGGCAGATTACTCGCGTATGCGGGAGGCGATCCGATTATTCACGTCCGCGACGTCCTGAGTGGACGGGAGGTGATCCAGTTCGCCGGTCACGATGGAGAGGTGACGTCACTTGCCTTCTCCGCCAATGGCCTTCTTGTTTCCGGTGGCCAGGATTCGACCGCCCTGGTCTGGAAAGTGCCGACCCCTCCTCCGGCGGTGGTACAGAAGTTGAAGCCCAATGAAGCCCGACTGCTAATCGATGCGATGGAAGGACAATCCGCGGAAGCAGCGTTCCCTCTGATGCTTCGTCTGGCCTCCGCGCCTGATCTGGCCCGCATCCTGCGCGAGTATCTTCCACCAGCGACAAAGGAGGACGGCACACGGATGGTTGAGTTGATTCGTGACCTTGACAGCAACAGGTTCAGGGTGCGCGAACGAGCGGCGGCTGAACTGACGAAGTACGGCGAGCTCGCCTGGCCTCTGTTGCGGAGAACGCTCGAAGGCGGCCCCACGCTCGAGATGCGCCGTCGTGTGGAGCGATTGCTCGAAGCGGAGAAGGATGGCCCCTCGCCGGCGCTGGTGCGAAGACAGCGCCTCCTCGAACTCCTCGAACTACGCGGCGACGCCGAGGCGATTCGCGTTCTGAAAGAACTGGCGGCCGGCGATCCCGAGGCGGAACTGACGCGCGAGGCACGCGCGGGGCTGGAGCGTCTGTCTCGTCGTCCTCGCTGAAACTGGGGATGACCGGGCGAGACGGGTTTGTTAGGCTGTCGCGCTATTCGAGAAGCGCAAAGCAAACCAACGCTGGCAAGGAGGCCGACGATGAACTGGCGTGGCGTGATCCTGGCGGGCGGCAAGGGGACTCGGCTCGGCGAACTGACCAAGGTGACCAACAAGCATCTGCTGCCGGTCGGCCCCTATCCGATGGTCTATCATCCCCTCAAGAAACTCGTCGGCGCGGGCGTCACCGAGGTCCTGCTCGTCTCCGGCACCGAACACATGGGCGACTTCATCGAGTTGCTCGGCTCCGGCCGCGAACACAACTGCAGCATCACCTATCGCGTCCAGGATGAGGCCGGCGGCATCGCCCAGGCGCTCGGGTTGGCCGAACGCTTCTGTGCCGGCGCCAACAGCATCGTCTTGCTCGGCGACAACATCTTTCACGATTCGCTCGCGCCCATCGTCACCGCCGCGTCGGAGCATGCGTCGGACGCCTTCGTACTGCTCAAGCGCGTCCCCGATCCGGGGCGTTACGGCGTGGCGGAGATCAAGGACGGCCGGGTGATCGGCATCGAGGAGAAGCCGGCGGCGCCGAAGAGCGACTGCGCCATCGCGGGCATCTACCTGTATCCGCCGGACGTGTTCGACGTGGTCAAGTCGCTGAAGCCGAGCCGGCGCGGCGAGCTGGAAATCACCGACGTCAACAACGCCTATCTGCGTCAGGGCCGGCTGCGGAGCGGCGAACTGAAGGGCTACTGGACCGACGCCGGCACGTTCGATTCGCTCGACGTGGCAAACGAACTGGTCCGCAAGACGCCGCCGCTCTTCTCTCTGGCCGGCACACTCCAGGCCGCCGCATAATTCTTCCAATCGAGCGGGGTGCCAATGTTCTTCGGATGGTTGGCGCCCCGCTCGATAGGAACTGAGCGATTGCCCGTGGTGCTTGACCGGCGTACTCGCCCGATGTCAAACGGTCTTCGGTCCCGTGGGGAGATGAAGATGACTTGTGCCGGCGGAAAAATCCTCCGCATCATGGGACAAGGGACGCAAGGTCTCCTCTCCTCATCAGACGGAGGACAATAGCGGAGCAAGCCAAGGCATACCGAATTGCTTCGGCCCCGGATCAGGGACGACTTCGTGCGCGGTTCCCTTCGCCGTAAGTCGCGGGATGGACGGTGGGTTCGCCATTGTCCAGCCCTTCGGCAGAGCAGCCGACTGGCGGGCATTGCCCTTCCAGTCCTGTCTCTTTGCGTCACCCCCTCGCGGAGGTTTTGCCCTTTCGAGGATGAAGGTCATCGCTCATGATGATTTCGCGGAAAGCCTTATGAATTAACAATTTATGGCTTTCCAGGGTTTCCAGGAAGGGTGGGCTTTTCCAGGGTCCTTGTTGGCGTGTCGTGCCCTAGTCGTGCCCTCGCATCAGGTACCGGAAAGCGGCAGAATCCGCCGTCTGAAGAGCCGCTTACGGACGGCTCGTTGTCCTCGGCAGACGCGGCAACCGCAAAGAAGACCCGTCCACGGTCCCGCCTCCGCGAACCGCTGCCGGCACGTCTTCTCCTTGTGGCAGTCCCCGCACAGCGGCTGGCACTTCGGCAGTAACTTCCGACGTCTCTGCTCCGATCAGTTTCAAGACGCCTACCGTCGGGGGATATGGCTCGTAGAATGCCAGACAGACACGGGGAAGCTTTTCGGCCGCGTGATGGTCCAGGGAGAACCTGCCCTCGCCGAAGGCCGACCGCGTGTTGCCGACGAGAGCCTTCGATGGATTACCAACTCGAAAACCTCGGTCCTGAACGGTTTCAAGAGTTCTGCCAGGCCTTGCTGGTGCGTGAATTTCCTCGGCTTCAGTGCTTCCCCGTTGCGCAGCGCGATGGCGGACGGGACGCGATTGCGTATTACATGGAAGGAAGAAGCGACGAGTTCATGGTCTTTCAGGTAAAATTCGTCCGAAAACCGCTTGCCGAGCAAGAGCCTCACAAGTGGCTTCTTGGAATCATGGAAGAGGAGAAGGAGAAGGTCAAAGCGCTCATTCCGAAGGGCGCGAAACAGTATTACGTGATCACGAACGTCCCCGGAACAGCACACCCGGAATCAGGTTCCATCGATCAGGCTAACGCCCTCCTTCAACAAATCACGAAGATCCCTTCGCAATGCTGGTGGCGCGGGGATATCCAGGCACGTCTTGACAATGCATGGGATCTGAAATGGGCGTATCCGGACTTACTGACCGGCCCTGACTTGCTCCGGGCCCTGGTTGAAGCAGGACTGTCCGAGGACAAGGAACGCAGAACGAACGCAATCCGGGCGTTCGTGCGGGATCAGTTCAGTTGGGAAGAGACGGTTCGCTTCAAGCAAGTCGAACTGCAGAACAGGCTGCTAGACCACTTTATTGACGTGCCGGTGATCCCTCGCGACCTGGCGAGGGACCGGAAGAAGCGAGCGTCTGGACACTTTGTCATCTCACAACTGGCTCACATAGTCCAACTGGAAAGAAGCCAGGAGGCGCCGGATGAGGTGCCTGAACAAGTCATCACCCGCCGATCGACGCGTCGGGACGAAACAGCGCTGGGCGCGGCGACAATGCTGCTCCACCGACGAGTCCAGGAACATGTGCCGTACATCGTCCTTGAAGGCGCGCCCGGACAAGGCAAATCCACGATCACACAGTATGTTTGCCAGATCCACCGGATGCGAATCCTGGATGAATGCGGCGATCTGGCGGAGGTGCCGGAAGCGCACAGGACAGGTCCGCTGAAGCTCCCGATCAGAGTCGATTTGCGCGACCTCGCGACCTGGTTCCTCAAGCAGGACCCGTTCAAGTCGGCCGAGTCGGAAAGTATCCCCGATCACTGGCACCGATCATTAATACACCCTGGCAGAGTTGAGCATCCACCAGGGCACAAAAAGCGCCCATTTTAACATTGTGAGGCTTGCCTATCTTAACGCCGTGCCGCCACGAGTCGCCCTTCGAGTCTTTCATACATTGAGCGGACGGCCCGTATACGTCCACTTGAATGGCTTGGCCAGTGTCGCATTGAAGTACTCGATGAAAGCCAGGATCTTGTCCCGCAGATCCTTCACCGACGTGAAATTACCTCGCTTGAGTACCCGTCTCACCAAAATGCTGAACCAAATCTCGATCTGATTCAGCCACGACGTATGCTTCGGCACGTAGACGAACCGGATCCGATGCCCTGCATCCGTCAAAAAGACGCGCCGTGTCGCCACCGATTTCAAGATCCCCTTTTTCCCTTTCACGCCCAGTTCGTCCGTGATTTCGCATGTCCTGGCAACATAACGCACCAGCCTCTCCGAGACATGCGTCGTCAAATTGTCCATGACGAAGATCCAGCCCGCTTCCGGGTCGCTGGCCACGGTGTGCGCGATGTGCTGGGCGAAATCCTCTTCCGTCCGCGTCGCTTGCACCGTGGGAAAAATCACCTCACCAGTCGCCACCTCGAAATTGCCAATTAAGCATTGCGTGCCATGACGCTTGTACTCGAACTCGCGCCGCTCCTCTTGGCCCGCTTGCATCAGCTTCGTTGCCGCGATTCGCTCCAGAGCCTGAATGCCCGTCATCTCGTCCACGCTTACCGTGTGAATCGCCAAGGCCAATTGCTGGGCCGCCTCGCGATAACAGGTGCAAACAATCTCCACCTGACGCTGAAACTCGATCGGATCTTTAGGCTTGGCATTCAGCCAATAGCGACTCCGATGCGGCTTCAGTTCCGCTGTATTTTAAAAAACGCCCCACTTGACGGGGCGAAATCGACTTTACCAGGCCACGCTTTTTGACCTCGTTCGCGAGTTCACGCGGCGTCCAATGGGTCACGGGCCGGCCACATTTGTCGGGAGGTTCGCAAGCCACTGCCAGAATTTGCGTCACTTGTTCCGCCGTGAATTTGCCCGCCCAACCGCTCCGCGGCGAATCGCCCAGTACGCATTCGATAGCACGGAGCAGAGCTGATGCCTTCTCGCCGCACTCGATCGACGTCAACCGCTCGAAGGCCCGGACCCAACGGCGACGCCAAATGCCGACGGCATGCCGTTCGCCGCGGAGTTGCTGGGCGATGGTTTCGTTGTCTTCGCCCTCAAAGGCCAAGAGAATCATGCGTGCTCGCTGGGCGACTCCTTGCGGGCAGGTGCTGGACCGCGTCATGACCCGTAGAGTCGTTTGCTGTCGTTCCGTGACGACCAACTTGGCTGCCTTCCCTGGCATGGTTGATTCTCCCAGGACACATGAAATTAGGGTGTCTGGGAGATTCTCGCAATTTCCCCCGGTTCATGGAAGGTCAACTCTGCCAGGGTGTACTAGAGTCCTTCCTGGCTGCTCTCATTCGGCACCACGCGGGGGGCATCGACTTCGTTGTCAACGATCTCCACGCCGTAGGAAAAAATAGTGCAATTCTGCTTGTCCTCGATGGCCTCGACGAGGTGGCCGACATTCAGAGGCGCAAGGAAGTCGTGGACGAGGTCGTAAAGGGAGTCCGCCGTCTGGCCCAAAACGCCTGCTCTCTCCAGGTTGTCGTGACCAGTCGCCCAGCGGCTTTCGCCAATTCGCCTGGTATGCCAGATACCGACTTCCAGTATTGTGAGCTGAATTCGCTTACCCGATCCCTGATCAACGCC
>JBBSDR010000103.1:0-10723 GCA_038240465.1 Gemmatales bacterium | reverse complement strand
GGCGCGGGCGACCAGCCGGCCATCAGCGACCTGACGTGGCTGGAGTGCAGGGTCAAGCCGATCCGTCTTGGAGATGCGACGGCTTTGGCCGACATGGAGGCGTTCTTGACGGCGTCGGACGTGGTCAGGGTTTCCTTGCCCCTGGCGGTCTACGAGAGGGCTTGTCGGATACGGGCTGTCCAGAATTTCAAGTTGGCCGACGCCCTGCACCTCGCGGCTGCTGTGGAGAGCGGCTGCGGGTTGTTCCTGACGAACGACCACAAGCTGAGTAGTTTCCCTGACATCACCGTTGAAGTTCTGCCTTGAACCGCGCCGAGTGCCGGTCATCAACGAGGACGACTCTCATGCTCATCGAGTTGTTCATGAAACTTGGAGAACGCTGAGATGGCGATTGTCCAAGACATTTGCATCCTTGCTTTGCGCCCGTTGATCGGTGATGCCGCCGAGCCGGCGGTGCGGCTGATCTGCGATCACCTCACCGACCACAGCCAGCGCCTTCCCCTGGCTCTGCAAACGGCCAATGACCGCGCCTGGATGGCCCTGGAGTTGGCTCTGGTCGAGGAAAGTTGGTGGCAGAAAATCTGGAGCAACCGGAGGGCGGCAGACGAGCGAGCCTTGGCCAAACAGGTGCAGGCGTTCTTGGAGAACCAACCTCTCTCGGAACTGCGTGGCCAGCCGGGTGACTACCGGCAAGAATGCTGGCGCGAGTTGCGGCTGGCCCGCGAGAAGCGGCTGATCTGCGGCACCACCTTGTCGTCTTCGGCATTGGTCAGTGCCATGGCTGGTTTCAGGCGGTTTGCGGCCCCAGACCAGTTGCTCCGAGAAGACCTTGACGTTCTTGGTCGCATGGCCGGCCAGTTCGATTCGGAGGGCTTCTCTCGCCTGTCCTGGCTCTTGAAACTTCAGGTCAGTCGCGGGAACAGCCTGTTGGTTACCGCCGTGCGCTTCTTCTTCCGCCGAGAAGTTGAAGAGAACCGGCAGTTGTTTCAGGGGCTTGCCTTCGCTCAACTGGAAGCCCTTGGAAGATCGCAGGAGGAGGGACTGGACGCCCTCCGTATCGTCGTGACCCAGCACAGCGACTGGATGAACAAGCTCCTCAGCGGCATCGATGAGAAGCTCGATGATCTGCACGACAAGACGGATGAGTTGAATCGGAAGTTAGACGAACAGGACGCGAAGATCGAGGAATTGCTCCGAATCTTGCGGTCGGGACGGCAACAAAAACCCGAAACGCCGCCAGAACCTCCTGGCTCTTCCGGGCCAGCCTCACGGGAACGAGAACCCGCCCCGACCGCCCCGGTTCAAGCCGAGAACTGGATCTCTTGCGGCAGGGTCGAGTTGGCCCTCAACGTCGCCTTCGACCGCACGGCTTACCCCGTTGATGATGACCCGAACGTCCGGTTGCTGTGGGAGTTGGCCGTCAGGCGCAGTCAGTCTGCGCCTGAGTCGGCGGTCACGGCAGACATCGTCCTTGTGCTGGACGTGAGCCGGTCGATGAACCGACCGGATCGCTACCCGCTCTTGTGCAAGGCCGTAGAGCAGTTCCTGGGTCGGCTGAAGCCCACCGACCAAGTCGGCATCGTGCTGTTCTCGACTGCCGCCGACCGGGTCATGAAACTTCACCCAGGCAAGGCGAAACCAGCTACCTCACGGATTCTCGCCCGCATGGATCAGTCGTCCATCCGCTTCGGCCAGCACACTTGCTTGGCTCCCGCCCTGCGGGATGCCCTTGACCTGTTCGACTCGACCAGCGGGAAGTCGGTTCGCCGACTCTATGTCCTCACCGATGGCGAGTTGCATGATGCCGCCGCTTGCGCGGAGTCTCTAGCGGGCACGCTGTCTCGACGGATCGAGGTGCATGTCTACGGCTTCGGTGACGGCTTCGACAGCGCGGCATTGAAGCTAATGGTCAAGGGGCAACTGGGCGGTTCGGTCAAGCCGATCTGCAAGGAGGAGGACATCGTGGGCACCTTCGCTCACGTCGCCGAAGCCAACAGCCGCCTAGTCGTGCGTGATGCTCGCTTGAGTATCGAGTTCAATCAACAGGTGGTCTGTGGTGATGCCTGGACGTTCCGACCGCAGGCGCGTCACCTGGGTCGGGTGCGAAACAGGAGGCTCGAACACGATCTGGGCGGGCTTGAAGAAGGACGGACGTACTCCCTCCTCTTTGAAGGGCAACTGCCGCCCGACCGCAGCGTGTTCACCCCAGTTGCCTACGCCCGAGTGACATGGCAGGATGACCACGGCGAGGGACAGCACTGGCAGATCATTGGCGTCCCAAGGGTGCTGGCCGGTGACGCTCGCGGCACTGAGGCTGTCCCGCGCGTCGTGCAAACTTTTGCGATGCTCGATGTCCTGCGCCGACCGCAGGATCAGCAAGCGGAGATCGCGGCTGCCGAAGCTCAACTACAACTGGCCTTGGTGGAGAAGAGAGAAGACCCCAGGCTCCTTGCTGCACTGACTGGCCACCTTGCCGCCTTAAAGGGGCTTTCGGACTCTGCCGACGACCTCGCGAAGAGGGTGCTGGGGCGACTCGATGCGGCTCAGATGCACTTCAGCATCCGTTCCCGAGAAGCCGCCCAGTACGTCGCTGCCGACCAGCGCACCGTAAACCCTGGCGACAGGCAGAGTGATCCCGTCGCCCGGCTGCACCAGTTGCAGGCGCAGTTGATGCTCGTCCGCGAAGCGGTCCTGCCGGGTGCCACTTTGGCCCAAGTGGAAGACCAAGTGGAAGCCATCCGGGCGCAGATCGCCCAGCAGGGGTAGCGAGGGCCGCTCACAGGAGGACAAGGTGCACTCGGAAAGGAAAACTCCAGACCGTCTTCGGTTGCTCCTTGAGGCAGATCGAAGACCAGGGTTGCTCCCCCTGCTTGAAGAAGCAACCGGCGCGGACGTGGCTGGGCGATACCGGCTCGACGCCCTCGTCGGCGTCGGTCGTCAGAGCTACATCTTCGGGGCGACCGATCTGCACCAGGGCGCGGCGGTGATTCTCAAGCAGTGCGCGTTCGATTACCGCAACCCGCTGCTCTACAACAGGGCTTCGGCTGGGCAACTGCGACAGGGGCTTCGACGGGAATATGAGGTGTTGCAGGCGTGCGACACCGGGAATCTGCCTCGTCCGCTGGAGTTGCTGACGGCTGCCTCGCCGATCCCTGCGGCAGCAGAATCGCCGGTGCTGGCGAACGACGACGTGTTCTTGGTGGAAGAGCTTATCGTCGGGAAGACGCTGGCTGAAGTCGCTCTGGAGCATTGGCCCTCCTTGCGGCCTTCGGAGCGAGAGGCTATCGCTGCCGGGCTTGTCATGGGTTTCACTGAGTTCTGGGAAGCCCTTCAAGGTCGTGGCTGGCGCTATGGCGACATCAGCGCCGACAACCTCTTGGTGGAGGGGACAGATCGGCTCCGTGTCGTGGATGCGGGTAGCGCGGTGCCGGCGCACGCGAAATTGCATCCGGCTGGCTACACCCCAGCCTTCACGACGCCTCGCCTGTTTGCTGCCCTCCGCGAAGGCCGCGAGATTCCGTCCAATCTCGCGGGCGTGCTGCCGATGATGGCGAAAGTCGTCCATTTCGCCCTTACCCGGCGAGAACCGCTGAACGGAGAGTTGCCAGACTTGGACGAGCCAAGACTGGCTGAATACTCTCCTCGTTGTCGCCAGACTCTCGCGCATCTTCTCCTGCTCGACAGCCAGCCGGGAGAGCTTGCCGGTGCGCGCGACAGCCTCGCGAGTTGGGCGGCGAGGTAGCAGGGGCTGGGATCGCGGATTCGGCCAGTAGACACATGCGGTCGGGCCAAACAGGTCGAACAAGCCTGACAAGGACCAGATATCTGGCTTTATGTCCAGAAATGAGTGGCCGAATCCGCGATCACAGCCGTAGCAGGCATCGTGGAAGAGACAACGAGGCGGAAACAGTTCCAGGAACTGTTTCCATACGAATTATCGTAAGTAGCTTTTACCTATGAACTTATGCTATACACCGGTTATCGGATCCCTATTTTCTCCGTCCGGTGTCCATAAACAGATGTCCTTTCGCTCCAGTCGTTTGCAAAATGGCGATTTCCATTCGCGGACTGCAGGCTGCATAACCCCTTTCCTTTGCAATGACCCGAAAAAAGGCTAAGATTGCCCATCAGACTGCTCGTTTTGCCGATGAAACTGCAAACTTCTGCACGAGCGTTCTCAGCAGGGTTGCTTTTCCGGTCGTGTTTTCTTTGGGAGGAAGCTGTTGCCGTGAACACCAATGCCGACCGGCGAATGACTCTGGAGGGTCCGCGAACCGCTCGCTCCTGTGGAGAGGGGGGCGACAGAGACCGGACGAATGCCCACCCAACTCGAATGGTACAAATTTGCCCGCCGGTATGTCCGAGGGAAATCCGTTCTGGATGTCGGCTGCGGGCTGGGCGACGGGCTGCGAATCCTCCAGGAAGAAGCCGTCCTCGCCGAGGGACAGGACCTGGACCCCAGGCTCGCCCGGAGCGATGTCAAGATCGTTGACATTTCGGAAATCCCCGATCAGGGCTACGATGTTGTCACGTCGATGGACGTGATCGAACACGTCGAGGACCCTCCCGCCTTCCTCCGTCACCTGGCGCGCATTGCTCGTGTGGGGTTCTTTCTCACGACGCCTAACTGGACCGCCTCTCGCTGTCACTGGCCTTTCCATCTCCGCGAGTACACTCCGCGTGAATTCGCCGAGTTGCTGCGGCCTGTGGGAGATGTGGTCCTGTTCAAAGGGACTTGCAGTGGATCGGTCATCCACGAGGTTCGGCATCCACTCGCCTACTATCGCCTGAATGATTTCCGCAATTGGTGGCCCACCGCCCTGTTGACTCGTTGTGTCAACCGGCTTCTGCCCTCGCCGTTCAAGATCCACAGCAGCAACGCTGCCTGGGTACATCGCGCCTAGCAACCCGCGCTTCTTGCTTCAACATCAAAGGCGAGGCTGCATGTGGCGGAGTGGGTTGAGGACCGATGGCGGAATAACTTCCTGCCGCTTGCGGCTTAGCGCAACTGGCCGCTAAGCCGCAAGCGGCAAGAAAACAGGCGACCACCTCGACCGACACCGGATGGACTCGTCAGGACTCAACGGCCCTCGAAGGTCACGTTCAGGTCGGCCAGGTAGTGTTCGGCCCAGCACGCCAGTATCAGCAACCCCCACAGCAGATTGCCATGCCGGCTCGCTCCGCGCACATGATCGCGATACACTCGCCGCGCCGCGTCCTGTTCGATCAGTCCCGCGATGCGCGAGCCTGAAGCAAGGACGCTGTCCTCGAAGCGTTGACGCAGAGGGCCGCGCAGCCAGGCGTCCACCGGCATCTCGAAGCCGTGCTTGGGCCGATCCATCAACCCCGCTGGCAACGCTGTCCGAAAAGCTTCCTTGAAGATCCACTTTGTCGTCCCCCGGTGGACCTTCCAGCGCGACGGGATGCGTGCCGCCAGTTCGAGTAACTTGTGATCGAGGAGCGGAGGCCGAACCTCCAGGCCGCACGCCATGCTGGCGCGGTCCACCTTGACCAGGAAATCGTCCGGCAGCAAGCAAGCTGTGTCGGCGGCGATCATGCCCCCCAGTGCATCGCCCGGCGGCGCTTGACGATACGCCTCGCGAACAATCGCGCCGGGATCATGCGCGTTGAGTCGGGCGACCGCGGCCCGCGCCAGCAGCCGCCGCCGCAAGGGCGGACGGCAGATCGACAGCGTGTTGGCATATGCTTCCGGCTCGTCCAGCGATAAGTTCGTCAGGGCCGTGCGCGCTCGCAGCGGACGGGGCAGCCAGGCGGCCTGTGGCCAGATCCGCGCCAGAGGTCCGAGTAGCCCGCGCCGCAGCCAGGACGGCAGACGACGGCGGACAGCGGCCTCTTTCAGATCGTGAGCGTAACGCGCATAACCGCCAAACGCCTCGTCGCCTCCGTCGCCCGAGAGGACGACCTTGACGTGCTTCGCCGCCAGACGCGATACCAGAAATGTCGGCACGGCGGACGAATCGCCAAACGGTTCATCAAAGTGCCACGTCAACCGATCGAGCAACTCGGCCGCGTCCGGCGTGACGGTCTCCTCGACGTGTTCCGTCCCGAAGTGGCGGGCCAGTTCGCGGGCGTGGCCCAGTTCGCTAAACTGCTCGTCGGCAAAACCCATCGAGAAAGTCCGCAGAGGACCGTTCGTTGCCCCAGCGCTAGCGGCGACAATCACACTCGAATCAACGCCGCCGCTCAGAAAAGCCCCAACGGGAACATCCGCGATCAGGTGCAGCTTGACCGACTCGGCCACGGCGGCGCGGACCTCCTCCATCCACTCCTCGGGGCGGCGGGTCTCGTCGGGTTCGAGGCGCAAGCTCCAGTAGCGGCGCGGCGAACGGTTCCAGTCCTCCGTCGATACCGAGAGGACATGACCGGCGGCCAGCTTCTCGGCTTTCGCGAAGATGCAGCGCGGCGCGGGAACCATACCGAAGGCGAGGTAGTCTTCCAGGGCGGCCGGATCGAGAGAACGCGGGATACCGGGATGAGCGAAGAGGGCCTTCAGCTCCGAGGCGAACACCAGTTTTCCAGCGTCGCGGTAGAAGTACAGCGGCTTGATGCCGACACGGTCGCGGGCCAGCAGCAGCCGGCGCCGCCGCCGGTCCCAGAGAGCAAAGGCGAACATGCCGCGCAAGCGATGCACCAGTTCCTCGCCCTCGTCCTCGTAGAGATGGACCAGCACCTCGGTATCGCTGTGCGTCCGCAGGATGTGGCCGCGCGCCAGAAGGAGACTTCGCAACTCCTGATAGTTGTAGATTTCGCCGTTGAAAACGGTTTGGATGGAGCCGTCCTCGTTGGCCATCGGCTGCTCGCCGCCGGCCAGATCGATGATCGACAGCCGGCGATGAACGAGTCCGATGCCCGGCTCTCGCCAGAAGCCCTCGGCATCGGGACCGCGATGAGCCAGCGTTCCGCCCATGGCGCGCAGGACTTCGGGAACTGCCTGTTGCTCCCGGTCCGCATAGAGAACGCCCGCGATGCCGCACATGGGTCAGTTCTCCTCTTTCGAGACCGGGGTGCCGTCGCGATAGCGGACCACGCGCGCCGGTACGCCGACAGCAACGGCGAAATCCGGGATGGGTTTCGTCACGACCGCTCCCGCGCCAATGAGGCAGTGTTGGCCCACGTCCGCCTGCACAATCGCACGATCTCCAATCCAGGTATCGCGGCCAATGGTCACACGCGGCCAGACGCCGGGCTGCTCGCGAATCGGGATGTCCAGGCGCTCGGTGCCATGCTGGGCCGCCCCGTTCATGATCGACACATGCGAACCAACAAGGACGTCATCCTCCAGCGTGATCGCGCCCAGGCAACAGTACACTCCCACATAGACATCGCAGCCGATCTCCGCCGAGGGATGCGATACGACTGTGCCGAAGCCGATGACTGATCCGGCACCACACCGGGGCAGCACCAGACGATAGAAAGCGCGGCGCAGGTAGACGCCTGACGTTCCCGGCAGCAGGCTGAACAACTGCGACCAGCCGGGAAACGCCCGTTCCTTGCCCGCCAGCAAACTGCCGAGCCAATACAGCAGCCAGGCCGGCAGCACCAGGAGCGTTGCCAGCCCATTCGCCAGCAGTTTGCCGACACTCTTCACGATGGGCCTTGCCTCGCTGCCTCGCGGAACAACGCCTGCGCCGTGCGGCTCAACACGTCCCAGTCGAACCGCTCCACCACCCAGCGCCGCGCCGCCGTCCCCATTCGCTCGCGCCGGTCGCGGTCGAGCAGCAGTTGCGCCGTCCGCGCCGCCAGTTCCTCGGGTTGTTCGCAGGCGACGACGAAGCCCGTCTCGGGAATCGACATTGTCTCCGCCGTGCCGCCCGACGCGCCAGCGATGACGGGCTTGCCGCACGACTGCGCTTCCAGCAGCACCATGCCGAAGCCCTCAATGTCTTGCCCCACCTGACGGTTCGCCAGCACGAACAGATCGCACTGCTGATAACAGCTCACCATCGCCGCATCGTCCACCTCGCCGAGAAACTGCACATGGCCCTGCAGCCCCTCGCGATGGACCAGTTCCTCCAGGGCCAGCCGTTCGTCGCCGCCGCCGACGATGGAATAGAGTACATCCGGGACCATACGGCGAATCACGCCGATGGCGCGAATCATCACGTCGTGGCCTTTCCGCTTCTGCAATCTTCCGACGGTCAGCACGACCGAACGGCCACTCCAGCCCAGGCGATGTCGCGCTTCCGGGTCGCGCGGCACAGGAGCGAATCGTGCCGTATCGACGCCGGGATGGAGCAGCCGCACACGACTGGCCGGCAGCCCCCATTCCTTGCGAAGGATGGCTTCGGTGTTGCGGCTGTTGGCGATGACCATGCGCGTCCCCTGGAAGACGCGGGCCGCCATCCAGCGCAGTTGCCGGCTGGACATCACTCCTTCGCTCGCTCCCGGCGCGTCCCGTTTGACCTCCTCGCCATGCGCATAACAAAGGTAGGGCAAGCCGCTGACCTGATGGACGAGCCAGGCGATCCAGCCTTCCGGCACACAGCGGCCGCAATGGAGAATGCTGACGCCCTGCGCCCGCGCCAGCGCGGCGACCTGCCAGGCAAGGCGAAGGTGAGAACGCAAGCCACGCAGGCTGAAGAAGCCGCGCTCGCTCAGCGCCAGCGGCAACCGCTTGATGCGCAGATTGTGCGCGCCATCGAACTCAGCCTGACGCGGATGTTCGCCGGCGGCGATGAAGCACTCCTCGCGCGGCAGCCGGCGATAGATCTCCCAGAACCATCGGCCGCTGCCGCCGTGGGCCGGAGGAAAGATCTCGCTGACGAGCAGGCTGACCCCTCGTCGAGGCATTACCTCTCCCTTCGCGGCAACAGTTCCTGGTACAGGCGGGCATACTGACTGACAAACCGTTCGGCTCCGAAACAGGCTTCCGCTAACTGGCGAGCCCGCTCCGCATAACCGCTCCACTCCGCTTTCAGGCGGTCCAGCCCTTCGGCCAGCGCGGCCGCCTCCGTCTCACAGACAGCACCGGCCCGGCCCTCGCGGACCAGTTCGGCCAGTCCCACTCCCGGCGTGGTGAGAACGGGACGGCCGCACGCCAGGCTCTCGACGAGACTGTTTGGGGCCGGCTTGCACAGTTCCATCCGCAGGAACGGAACCGCTGTCACATGAACCCCCTGGTACTGGAGGGCCATGTTGGCGACCCGCTCTACTCGCAACTCCACGTTCGGCAGCGAACGTTCTTTGAGCCATTGCTGCACCTGCGGCAGACTGTCGCCCCAGGGCCGCCAGAGCAGCCGAAATTGCATCCCCGGCCGAAGTGCCGCTGTCTCGAGCAGAAGCGGGACACCACGTCCTGCGAGCCAGTCCTTACTATCCGGGCTGGAGGCGAACAGTACCGTGAACGGCTCCGGCGGCCGAGGCGCAGGCACAAACCGCTTCAGATCAACCGGCGGCAGGATCACGCGAATGCGGTCGGCGCCGATGTCGAGCTGCCGCAGGAGTTTTTCACCGCCCGGGTCCTCCGCGACGAAACGGTCAACACGGTCAAGGAGACGCCTTTCGACGGACACGCCCAGGACGGCTGCTGTCAGCACGGTCGGCCGCCGGCGTTCGCCCACAAGATAAAACCAGTCGCCGACCGAGCCGACGATGTGGTTCAGTTGGAACGCCGGCTCGAGGATTCGCGTCGCCGCTCGAAACAGCATGTGCAGCCGTGGATGGACGCAGAAGCCGCGCTTCCACGAGAGAAGGACGCGCCGTCGATGGCTCATGCCCCAGGCGATGCTGCCGGGAAAGCGCGAGCGCAGGAGGGCCACCTCCGAGGCGATGGCCTCCATCTCCGGCTCAAACGAGCTGAGCCAGTAGGCTACGCGCGGCGACATGTGACAATCCACTCCAGGCCCTCGCGCCGCGGCAATGCTTCCAGTCCCCGGATGATGAGCCGGTTGAGCCAGTTCGCGCGCGGTCCAATGTAGACCTGGCTGCGCCACTGCCAGCGAAACCACTTCTGCACCGGCTCCAGGTCCAGCGTCTCGAAACCCGCCTGGCGCAGTTCTTCTCGCAACTGGTCTGCGTTATACAGCTCGTCGTGGATTGGATACGCCTCCGGATGGGCAATACGCAGGGGGGCCGACACGCGGACGTTGACGGCGTCCATCAGGAACAGGCCACCCGGTTTCAGGACGCGATGGATCTCACGGTACAGTCGTTCGCGGTCGTCCTTGCGAAAGTGGCGGATGAAACGGAAGGTGTAGACAAGGCCGAACTCTTGAGCGAAGGGCAACTGGAAAGCATTGCCGCGCACCCACCGCGTTTGCGAGGAGCAGCACGGCCGTCCCGCCTCGATCATGGCCTCGTTGTATTCGAGACAGACCAGCGACCCTTTCGGCTTCAGTTCGCGCGTCAGACGGCCGGGTCCAGGAGCGATTTCAAGGATCGGGGCGTCGCCGAGTTGAGACAGGACGCGCTGAACGGCGCTCACCTGCCGCTGGTGCAGCAGCCGGTGCAACTCCGACGTGAAACGAATCTTGATATAGTCCTCGGCAACCTTCCTGTCCGAGTAGGCCGACTGGATCTCCTTTTCCGTCACCAGCGGTGTCTGCTCGATGGTCTTCACATCCAATCTCCTCAGTTCCGCGACAATCATTCGGTCCCACTTCGGTTAGCCGCGACGCGACAGCGGGGCGGGCGGCCCGGGGGCGGCCCGGGCACCCAGTTTTGAAACCATTTTGCCCGCAAACCACACCCACAAGGGACAGGG
>JBBSDR010000102.1:0-10736 GCA_038240465.1 Gemmatales bacterium | reverse complement strand
GGATGCGAACGGCAAGGCAATCACCGGCCGTATCGAGGTGGGCAAGGAAGAGCGATCTTGGCTGTTCCATCCCGAGCAGCCCTGGACCGACGCCGGCCACACGCTGGCGGTTGACGGCCTGCTCGAAGACCTGGCGGGCAACACTCCGCTGCAGCCCTTCGACGTCGATCTGAAGGAGGAGCCGTCCGCGCCGCCGAAGTTGGTGCTGCCGTTTCGTCCAAGATGATCCACCGGAGCCGCAACCGCCGCGAAATCATTGCGGACGATTTCCTCGAAGCCGCTGGGGACGAGCATGTCGGGTGCAGTGGACCCGCTCGCCGGGTCCACACAAAGAATCACAGCACTCGTTCGCGGATCGGTTCAGCCAGTCGGGCCGCCAACTCGGGCATCAGACCGTATGCCAGAGCGAGATACTGCGCCGGATGCAGCGTTCGCTTGCCGGCACCGTCCTCCATTTGCAAGCGACAGGTGCTGCACTCCGTCGAGCCGAATAACACTCCCGGCCGGCCCAACTCCTCAAGCATCGGCCGGCCCGCTGCAAGCGATCTCTCGTAGTTCGCCGCCTGCAGCCCATAAGTCCCCGCCATGCCCGAACAACTCACATCAATGGTACGCACTCGCAACCCCGGCACCAAAGACAGCAACGCCGGGCCGCACGGCGGTCCTCCCAGGGCCTTCAGATGACAGGGGACATGATGACCGACCGTCAGATCGAGCCGCTGAAAATCGGTCCGCAGCCGGCCTTGCTGCATCAATTCCCACACGAACGCCGTCCACTCCACTGTCTGCCGTGCCACCAGTTCCGCATCCGCGCGCTCGTCACCGGCCGGCAGCAGGTCGAGAGCGTCCTGGCGGAACATCAATGCGGCCGTCGGCTCCGAGCAGAGGATGAAGTAACCCTCACGGGCCAGCTCCGCGAAGACACGCAGGTTCTTTCGTACCGTCTTGCGCGCCTTCTCGACGTCGCCATACGCCAGCGGGGCCATGCCCGAGCCTAGCTGCCGGGGCGGGACGTACACCTCAACGCCATTGTGATGCAGCACGGCGACGACGGCCTCGGCAATCGTTGGATCGTTGTAGTTGGCGAAGATATCGACGAAGTAGGCCACACGCGGACCCCTTCCGAGTTGGCTGCGTGGAGGCTGAGTCCAGCCGTGCTGCACGGCTCGCCGCAAGAAGCTCTTGAAGGCAAATGAGGGCAAACGCCGCTGGCGCGAGACGCCGAACAGCTTCTCCAGCACCCAGCGGACGCCGCGATTCGCCAGGACGGCATTGGTGATCGGCGCCATCACACTGCCGATGCGGGCGAAACTCTCCGTCCGGGCCAGCACCCAGTCCGTCCGGTCCAGGCCATAGCGTTCGACGTTGGCCGCCTTCGCCTCCAGCATCAGGCGCGGGATGTTGACGTGAGCGGGACACTCGTGAGCGCACATCTTGCAGTTGATGCACAGGTCGGCGACAGCCCGGACCTCGTCTGACGAGAGCGCGTGCGGATCGGCTCCGGGTTGCAACAGGCCGCGCATCAGGTTGGCCTTGGCGCGCGGGGCGGCGGCCTCGGCATGCGTGGCGCGGAACAGCGGACACATCCGGCTGGTTGGTGCCACCGTGCGGCACTGGCCACAGCCGTTGCAGCGTTCGCTCTCGACGCGTGGATCGTCGTCCGGCCAGTAGAGGAATGTCGTCAGTCCCGAGGCGGTGCGGCCCAGGGCAGGATGAGGAAGCACGTCGGGCGCTTCCTCGCGCTCGACCGGCTCGCCTTCGACTGTCGCGCCGTGAAAGCCTTGCCGCAGCGGCCAGGACTCCTGAGCATCGGCAAAGGCGATGATTTTTCCCGGATTGAAGAGATGGCGCGGATCGAAGATCGCCTTCACCTGACGCAGTACCGGATAGAGGGTGCCATACTGGCGCGCGACCCACGGCGTACGGGCGATGCCGGTGCCATGCTGTGTCGAGACTGTCCCACCGAGCCTCAGCGCGAGCGTGTGAACGTCCTCGGCCAGGGCGCGCAGCCGGGCGACATCCCTGGGTTGGCGAAGGTCGAGGAATGGCCGCGTGTGGACCTGGCCGGCCCCCGCGTGAACGAGGAATGACGCCGTCGTCTCATGCTGCTGCAACAGCTTCTGCATGCCGTCGAGAAAGACGTCCAGGGCATCCACCGGCACGCCCACATCCTCGATAAAGGGGACCGCCTGCGAGCTGCCGCGCAGAGCGTACAGTCCTGGCAGAGCGAGTTCGCGCAGCCGGCACAATCGTTCCACGTCTTCCGGCTCACTCGCGGTTCGGCTGTGGACGGCCCGGCGTTCCTGGCGCTGCACCTGGGCCGCGAGGGATTGCGCCCGTTCGCGCGCTTCCGCCGGCGAGTCTGCCTCGTACTCGATCAACAGCACGGCCTCGACCGTGGCGGGGACGGGAATCGGAGCGGCGTTGCGAGCCAGGGCGAGCAGCCGGCGGTCGAGCAGATCGCAACCGGCGGCCCCACTCGCGATGGCCAGCGGCACGGCGGCAAGAGCGGAGTCGAGGCCGTCGAAGCCCAGCAGCACGACTGCCTGTCCGCCCGGCAGCGGGATTGTCCGCAGCGTCGCCTGGGTGAACAGGCCGAGCGTCCCTTCCGAGCCGACGAGCAACCTCGGCAGATCGACGTGGTCCGGCGTCAGCACATCGTGGAGCAGGTAGCCACAACGGTTGAAAGGCGTGCGCGGCTGGCCGTTCTGAATGAGGGCCGCGTTTTCTTCGAGCAACGTGGCCAGCGACGAGAGAATGTCGTCGAGGCGGGGCATTGGCGGCGGCAGGGCGACGGACGAATCGGGGTTCGGCTCACGCGTGATACCGTGCCGGCGTTCGTGGCTGACGGCGACGGCTTCCCCTGTGTCGAGGACGACACGAAGAGATTCGACGTGATCGCGCGTGTAACCGTGGCGCAGGGCGCGCGAGCCGGAAGCATTGGTCGCCAGCATGCCACCGAGGGTGCATTCCAGACAGGCGGGATTGGGTGCGAAGCGCCGGCCCGCCGCAGCGAGGGCGTTCGTCAGTTCGCGCAGCATCACGCCGGGCTGGACGCGAATGGTATCCACGCCGATTTCGAGAATGGAGCGAAGATGGCGGCTGAGATCAACAACGATGCCGCTTCCAAGCGATTCGCCGGCCAGCCCCGTGCCGGCACCGCGCGGAATCAACGGCACGTCATGCTCGGCAGCATAGCGGACCAGGGCGCAGACGTCCTCTTCGTCGCGCGGTGTGACGACGCCGAGCGGGCGAACCTCGAAGATGCTGGCGTCGGTGCTGTAGAGCATCCGCGTCAGGTCGTCGAACATCACTTCGCCGCGCAGGATGCCGCGCAGGTCGTCGCGAATGTGGCGCTGATCGAGCAGAGGAATACGATTGTCGGCCATCGTCATCTCGTGGGCGAGCCGGTGACAAGGAGCGCCTCGGCCAGTTCGAGCGCATCGACCGGCCAATACTCAGGAGGCTGCGGATGAGCGGTCCCCGTGCCGGACAGCGGCCGGCAACTGAGCAGCGCTTGCAGCCAGCGCGCGGGAATCGCCTTGCGCCCGTGGACCGCTCCCAGCAGCGCGCCGCAGATCGCTCCCGTCGTATCGGTGTCGCCGCCCTGCATCACTGTATCGACCACGCCCTCTTCGAGGCCCTCCGCGTGCAGCAACTGATAGAAAGCGTTTTGCAGCGCGACCAGCACCCATCCCATCTGCGTGATGTAGTCCGCGGGTCGCCAGAAACGAGCATCTTCGAGCGTTCGGCGTACAGACGAATCGGCGTTGGAGCGGTCGCATTCCGCCAGCGCGGCCGCATGACACTCGGCCGGCGAGCAACCCGTGGCGATGGCATGAGCGATGGCCGCGACGAAGACCGCACAGGAATCATTGCAGACCTTGTTCGGATGCGTCAAGCTGCTGTCGAGCCTGGCCCACTCGGCGGCCTCGCTCGGTCGCCCCGCGCCAAAGATGCCCAGCGGACTGATGCGCATAAGCGAGCCGTTCGCCTGGGAGTTCCTGTTTGCGTCCGCCTCTGCCAGTTGAAGCCGTTGCGCCGCCGAGGTGCCCCAGGCGGCGGCACTGAGGGCGGCGCGGATAGTGTTGCCACGATCCCAGGCGTGGGGCCACCAGTGCAGGTAGGTGTCCAGGGCATCTCCGCGATCATACCGGCCCAGGGACACGAGCATCCGCGCCAGCATCAGGGCCATTTCGGAATCGTCGGTTGGCTGGCCGGGGAGATTGTTCCAGGTGCCGCCATCACTCAGGTCGCGCACCCCATTGGGATATTCCTTGCGAATCGAGGCCGGACTCTGGAACTCGACAAGGCTGCCGAGCGCGTCGCCGGCTAGTTGGCCGAGCAGACAGCCCTGGGCGCGAGCCAGTTTGCCGGCGTCGCGCATCGCCCGCCCGCGCGCCGGTTGCGTCAGACAGAAGGGCGGTTTCGGCGACGGTCCCGAAGCGAACACGCTCTTCCAGTCGCGCTGCCACAACTGGCGCACCACTTCCGGCTGGCCGCCGAAACAGCCCCAGGACGAACTGAGACCATCGCGCGTATAGGTCACCTCCTGTCCCTCTTCGGTCATGAGGAGACAGCCGGCCCCGCGAAGCAAGGCATGGGCGGCGCCGTAGTCCCATGCTCCGGCACCGCTGAGCGACACACCCATGACTCCATCGCCGGCCGCGACGACTGCAAGACGATAGGCAACACTGGGCCGGGTGATGTAGCGGTAGGGATGCGCGCAGGTCAAGTTCGCCTGAGGATTGCGATCGGCCTTGGCGGAGACGAACACGACCGGAGGCGGCGTCGCGCGCTGCACCTCGACGCCGTTTCGCGTCAGTGGGCAGCCTTCCGCCCAGGCGATCAGGTCGCCCTCGTCGTCGGGATAGCCGAACGCATACACCACTCCCAGAACCGGCGTCGTCTCGCGCAGCAGACCAATGCTGACAGCGCTGCCGCGATACCCCTTGAGAAAGTCGGACGTACCGTCGTTGGGATCGATCAGCCAGAGATAGGGACACGAAGCATCTTCCCCGCCTCTCCCCGTTTCCTCGCCAAGATAACGCCAGGGAAAGGCCGACAGCAGCCGTTCGCGGATGAACTGCTCGACGTGTTTGTCGATCTCGGCATGATCGCCGCTGCCGCGCGGACCACCGGGAAGATGGAACTCATCGCGCAGCATCGCCCCGGCGGCGCGGGCAGTGTCGATGGCCAGGGCCAGGGCCTGAGTCAGTTCGCTCATGAGCGTCTCTCTCCGCGATTGATTGAACTCGCCAGGGATTCAGAGTAGCCTGAGCAGCGTCGGATTGCCAATCCCTGCCACCGGAAAGCTTTGTAATGGAACGCGGCTTTGTAAGGCGCTGGTGGAGAAGACCGCCGAAAACTTTACCGTTCTGGAAGTGCCGGCAGACAAAGCATACCTGAGCCAGGAGAACCTGGAAGTGGTGCAGGCGCTGAGCGGTGCGGCGTTCGTGCCGTTCAAGTCGAACAGCGGCTCGGGCGAGGAAGGCTCGCTCTGGGAGAAGATGTTCCACTACTACAGCTACCGCCGGGAGGAATTTTTGCGGCACTACCTACCATCAGCGGTCGAACGCCGAAAGTACCTTCTCGATGGTCAAGGCGAAGTTCCGAGACCACGTTCGCAGCAAGGGCATCGTGGCCATGAAGAACGAGGTTCTGTGCAAGTTCCTTTGCCACAACATCTGCGTCGTCCATCAGTCGCAGATTGAGCTTGGCATCGAAGCGGATTTCTGGCAGGCGAAGGCAGACGCGCCGGCCATCCTGTCGATGGTCAGGCCAGGGTAACTTCAGTTTGCAAACCGGCAAGGTGAGCAGAACGCTCCCTGCCGGCTCTTTCCGTCTGGTTAACTTTACGCTTACGCGCGGTCATGCAAATGAATCACGACGGCTCGCAGTAATGCCCCAAGGGGAGGCTTCAACAGAGGCACCCAAGGCGGGTGGGCGCCCGCAGGTGTCCTCTGGCGAACCGCTGCGGTCAATGCCTCTGTGATACGCTCGATCGCTTCTGTTTCGGAACTGCCGGTTGCGGTTACGT
This sequence comes from Gemmatales bacterium, assembly GCA_038240465.1. Lineage (GTDB taxonomy): Bacteria > Planctomycetota > Planctomycetia > Gemmatales > Gemmataceae > JBBRIK01. The sequence goes on along the minus strand of JBBSDR010000102.1, from coordinate 4,696 downwards.
CTGGCATCCTTAGCGCTGTCGCTTGAAGGCCACCTTGCGGCAAATGAACGAGGAACACACGACAGAGGTACGTTCCTTCCTCATAGTGCGTCCACCCGCCATCTTCTGGCCCGAGGTTGATGAACTCGGCGCTGCTGCTTGTGGTTCCACCGCTCATGCCAGCCCTCCGGATTTAGACGTATCGCGCCTCACAGCGCAGAGACCCGAGAGCGTCTTCGCCCCAGAACAACTCCCACATGTAGGAGCCTTCTTCGGGAACGGGAATCGACGGCAAGGGAATGGCTACATCGACCGTCTCAAGTGGGCTGTCCGCCGGGATCGTCTGACTTCGTTCAAGAACCAATCGATCACTGTCAACGTGCGTATAGCGCAGGGTAATGGTCGTGCTGCCGTGAATCTCCCGAAGAGCAAAAAAGAGGTAAGCCCCGCTGGTGAACTCCCTTGCGGGTTCTTCGACCTCGATTAAGTCAAACAGCCCGTGAATCGTAACCTTCCCGCTCTCGTCCTGCGTGGCATCATCGGCAAGCCAGAGTGATTGAATCACCGGTTTGAGGTCCATGAGACGCCTCACGCGCTGGGTGTGCTGTCACGTTGAGCATCCCTTATCCATCCTAGCAGGTTCTCTGTCAATAGAGAACGGTCGTTCACCATCCAATCGACAATGTCGCACTCGTGGATACAAAGGGGGTGACCGTTCTCTTGCAAAACGCCGTCTGTAAGAAAACGGTCTGAAACGAAACGAAACACCTATAATTTAGGCGGTTCGATTACAAAGCCCCACCGGAGTCATCATGCTCGCGCTCGTAAACACGCCGCTGATCCGGCTGGGCAATCTCTTCCCGAATCGTCAGGTGTACGCCAAGTGTGAGTTCCTGGCTCCCTCGGGCAGTTTCAAAATCCATGCGACGGCGCACCTGCTGGACCATCTTTGCCGCGCGAGCAAGACGCGCGCGCTGGTCGTGCCGTCGATGGGTAACACGGCCCTCGGCGTGGCGGTGGGCGCCCGGGCTTATGGCTTCAGCATGGTCGGTGTCGTGCCGAAGACCATCTCGCGGGCCAAGGACGAGAAGCTGCGGGCGCTGGGCGTCGAGCTGGTCAAGATCGACGGTGGCGGCACGGATATCTTGCGGCACGCCATGCAACTGGCGAAGGAACGCGGCGCTTACTTCGTCCATCCGCATCTCGATCCGTTCTGGACCGATGGCTACGAGGTGATTGTGCGGCAGGTGCGAGAGGCGCTGCCCGATTGCCGGTCACTGGTGTTTCCGGTGGGCGGCGGCGGTTTGCTCATGGGCCTGACGGCGTCTCTGTCGCGAAATCCCGCTTCGATCGAGCTGTACGGCTGCGAGGCATACAACGCGCCGACCTACGCGGCCTTCACTCATACGCGCTCGGCGACGATGGCCGAGGGGCTGATTCTGGAAGTGCCTCATCCCGCGGTGCAGGAGCGAATCAAGGAGACCAGCGTCTCTATTCATCTGCTCACTGAAGACGCGATCCGCTCCGCCCTGGGTGGTCTTTATCGGAAGCAGGCGCTCGTCGTCGAGCCGTCGGCCGCCGTCACGGTGGCGTTCGTGCAAGCCTGGGAGGAGAAACTCGAGGAGCCGATCTGCGTCATCCTCACAGGCGGGAACATCACGCGCGAGGACTTCGATCGACTGATTGGTGAGTGAGACAGCACGCGAACCGGCAGGCAAGGACATCCTCAATCCGACCAGATCCGGCTATCGGCCGCGATGTGCAAGCGCCGCGTCTCCCGGTTCATTTCCGGCAGTGTCAGGGTCGCCTCGAAATTACTGGCCGTCCTCTCCAGGACGAGCTGTCCACGTTTCACTTCCGGGAGTTTTGCGAGCCGCAACTCCTCCAACGATCCCCACACGCCCCGCGCCTTGCGATAATCGCGCTGGGCATAGTAGACCCGATGCAGCAGGTGTCGTGCCTGTCGATCCGGATCGGGGCGAAACGCGGCCGTTCCGGGCTTTTCCGTGCTGAACTGGACTGCTCCCCAGCGCTCCGGCCGATGCATGTCGATGACGCCCTGCGGCGACCAGACCCAGTTGTCCTCGGGCGTGTCCTTCACCTTGCGATACTTGCCCTCGATCACCTCGTGTTGCCATTCGACGCGCGAGAAGTTGATGCGCCACTGGTCGCCGTCCTTTGGCGGCACGGGACGCGGCGTCAACTCCGCCAGTCCCTTCCACGGCCAGGCGATCTCGACGCTCCAGCCGCGATCGGTGTCGCGCGGATCGTTGAGGGTGCCGTCGATGTGGACCGCTGTCTTGAGTCCGGGAATTTCCCAGGCGTTGATGGCCCGGCCGCCGTCCTTGTAGGGTTTCGTCAGCAGCAGGTCCCAGGTTGTGTTGAGAGCGTTGATCTCCAGTTCGGCGTAGAGGTGATTGTCGCCATCGGGATCGAGAAAGACCTCGAAGTCGTTGTCGTGGAAGATGACCGAATCGTGCTGCGTCAGCGTCGCCCAGACGTGCGGCTCGATCATCTCGGCGCCGATGTATAGATACTGTGCATCCCAGAGCATCTTGACGCGGGTGCGGTGTCGTGGCCGGGGTTTCTTGTCGCCCTCGATGTCGATGAAGGTATCGGTCCACGGCGCGGCCTTCCACGCCTCATCGTTGAGTTTGCCGTCGATGGTGATGGCTGACGGCGCTCGATAACAGACGTATCCCTTCGGCTCGATGAAGGGATAGTCCTCAAACGTGACAGGTTTCTGTTCGGGTTTGTCCTCCGTCTCGACTGGCAACAGGAGCCATCCGAGCAGGGCCGCTCCGGCGGCGATCAGGATCTTTGGTGAAGAACTCATTGGCACTCTACCTTCCGCGTCCAGTTAGCTTGCCAAACTCCTTCACCTGCCGCGCGCGGCGACAGGGGTCTAGTAGAAAGTAATCTGGCCCAACGCACGAAATGAAGGCTCCTGAACAGAGATTGCTCAGGTCAGCGAAAAGACCTCGTAGTATTCGTCGTTGTAGATCTTCTTCAAGCCGTCGCCCTTCAGTTTCCACCGAACCGGAGCGACCAGATGAGTCACTCCGCGCCGGCGCATCTCCTCCACCACCTCGGACCGTTTCCCGTCCTTGAACCGTTGCGGCACTTCCCGAGCAAAGCGGACGCGAGCGTACCACTCCAGCACGTCAGTGTCCTTGTAGGGAATCGACTTGAAGTCAATGAAGATGGCCGCGCCGGTGGCCAGACGAAAACCCTGCAGGTCCACGGGGATGACGCTGCCGTCCTGCTTCTTGTCGGCGAGAGGCTTGAAGTCGCTCGACAGCGAACCTCGTGTTTTGCCGACACTGTTGGGGACCTCCACCGGCAGAAAGTAGACGTCGCCTGGCTTGTGCGTCCGGCGGACATATTCGAGCAGCGGCAGTTCCTCATCGCTGGTGCTGTATCCCTGCCGGCTCATCATGACCCACAGTCCACCCGCGACACAGACCAGGACGGCGATTGCCGAGACGATCCGCGCCTTCAATCCCTCGGCGCTGACGGGCAGCGCCTGCACCAGCCGCGACAGAATAATCGTCGTGGCGATGGGGATCAGCACGGCGGAGATGCGCCAGGGGAAGAGGAGAGCGAGCGTGTCGCTGCCGGTGACGACCTGGGCCAGTGTCAGCAGCAGCGCCAGCAGCGATGGCACCGCCAGCACAATAAAGAGCCGCGTCTGCCACACCAGCGCCAGTCCAAGGACCAGCCAGGCGATTTGCAGCACGGCGACGACGTCGAGCCACAAGTCGGGCCGGGCGTGATGCGGAATACGGAAGTTGACCAGGATCGACTGCGCTTCGTTGAACGTGGCGGCGGACGTCGGCCGGAAGGTGAAGAAGACGTAAGCGCTGACCGGCAAGACGAGAAGCAGAGCGAGACCGCCCACGATGAGAGCGAGACGGATACGCTTTTCCAAGAGGAGGGCCGCGAGGTAGCCGAGGGTCAGCAGGGCGGCCGGCAGCAGATAGGTCGAGTGGACCGTCGCGGCGGCCACAGCGAAGATGGCGGCCAGGTGAGGACGATCGCGGAGGAAGAGCCAGAGCGAGACGAGCAGCAAGACGCCGAACGTCGAGGGTTGGAACATGGCACCGAGGATGTACTGCCCTGCAAGTCCGGCTTGAAGGAACCAGGGATAATCGAATCCCACCAGGCGATAGGACAACCAGCGAACCAGGGCCGAGTGAACGACGAAGAAGAGAGCGACGAAGACCGGCCAGCGCCGGAGTGCGATGGGCGTCCCAGCGACTGTGACGAACAGGCCGAGCAGTGCTGCGGCGAAGAGACCCTGCACGAGAGCGTAGAGGACGTGGAACGCCCACGGATGCAGCCAGCGGGCGGTACACGTCACGAGAGCGCTGAAGACGGGAGTGGGATCGAGCGTGTTGGCGAGCCAGTCGTCGCCCAACTGGCCTTCACCGGCGTTGGCGAGGCCGTGGAGGAAATACTGGTTCTGGTTGGAGTAGTAGAGCGGCGCCTGACAGCAGACGACCGCGAAGATAATGGTGCCAGCCGCGAACAGGGCGAGTCGTGTCATGAGAGAGGAAGATTGCATCAGGCACTCGAGGAGGGAGCCAGTATTACCCCGGCATGAAAGTGAATCAGCGAAGCTCTGTCGCCGCCGCCCGGCTTGTCCGGGCGGAGCGCTGTTTGGATACCAGAGGGCCGATGTCCTTCTCTCTCCTCGCCGCCGCCCGGCTTGTCC
>JBBSDR010000101.1:0-10745 GCA_038240465.1 Gemmatales bacterium | reverse complement strand
CCATCCGCGCCTCGCCGACCAGCCCCGGCGCTTGCAAACACTGCAATCCCGAGGCATCGTGCGCGGGCTGAACCTGGCGCACGGGAAGGAATAGTTTGCGTTCGAGATACGCGAGTCCGGCGATCGCGAGAACTGGTGTAACCGGTAATACCTCCGTCCCCCCGCGCGCTCTCTCCTCTTCGGGTTGACTGATCCACACTTCCTCGCAGACGCCGGCGAAGAGTTGCAGCAGATCGCGTTGTGGCGCCGTGAACGAACGGAAATCATCGACGAAGACAGCGCGCAGTTCCTCCAGCGGCCGTGTCTTCGGCTGGCGGCGCAGGATGTCGCGAGCCATCGACAGACGAGCGTCGGGATCGACCAGCTGCAGCGAGTCCAGACGCTGACGGTAAAGCGCGTACAGCTCGGCGAGTTGGCCGAGTTTGGGCGTCTCATTCGCCACACTCTCGATGGCCTGACGAAATAAGCCGGGCTGGACGCCGGCACGCTGCAACTCACCCAGCAGACCGGCCACGCCCTCGGCGAAGCCGCGCGTTTCGGCCACGCGCTCGAAGTGCGACAGACGATGCCCTTGCAGCAACTCGGCGAGGATCTCGTCGATGATCGGCCGGGCCTGACAGCGCGGCAGAGGGCGGACGTCCGGTTCATTGGCGGCGATGAGCGCGCCGGCCAACTCCTCGAAGGTGAGCAGCAGCAATCCGGGAACGCCGGCCAATCGGGCGCGCAGCTGGTCCGCGCGGCGCAGGCTCGGCGTCAGCCACAGGACTGTTCCGGCCCCGGCGATCAACCGGCAGCGCTCCAGCAAACGCCCTGTCTTGCCAGAACGAGCCGGGCCGGACAGGAACTGAACCGTTTCACTCATGGATCATGCAGCTTACTTTCTTCGACCCCGAGCGCTACCAGCCCCGAGCGCAAGCGAGGGGTTTCTTGACAACCACTCCTCGCTCGCGCTCTATGAAGTTGCGCTGTTGAAGAGAATGGCCACAAAAAACACAAAAAGGCACAAAGAGAACTGAAGAAGACGGATTGGCAACGACACTCTCTCCGACGACTCTCGCCTTGCCTATCCTTTTGGTGCCTTTTTGTGTTTTTTGTGGCTATTCTCTTGAGCGACGGTTCACGAGCGCAACTTCAAATCTCGCGCTTGGGGTTGGAAGCGCTCGGGGTTGGTGGCGCCCGCGCAAGCATGTAAACTCAAACGGAAGAGTCCCGTTCTCCAGAGCAATCAACGTGAGTCCGCGATGACGCATTTCGCCGATCGTCTCTGTGAAGCGGTTCGCCTCAAGGGCAATCCCCTCTGCGTCGGTCTCGATCCGCGCTGGGAGTCGCTGCCCGACGAGATTCGCAACTGCCACAATAGCGACTCGCTCGTTTCTGTCGTGGACGCAATCGAGAAATTTTGCCTGCGCGTTCTCGACGTTGTCGCTTCCCTTGTCCCGGTTGTCAAGCCGCAGAGCGCATTCTTCGAGATGTGCGGGCCAGCCGGCATGGCTGCCCTGGCGCGGATCATCGTCCAGGCGCGCAGCCTGGGCCTCCTCACAATCCTCGACAGCAAGCGCGGCGACATTGCCTCGACGGCGACGGCGTATGCGGAAGCAGCCGTGGGAAGGGTCGCATTCGGCGAGACGCTGTACTCTATCTGGAACGCCGACGCGGTGACGGTTAATCCGTATCTCGGACGCGATGCCGTCGAGCCATTCCTGCAAACGTCTCGACGTTCCGGAGCCGGCGTCTTCGTTCTGGTCCGCACCAGCAATCCCGGATCGGGCCTGTTCCAGAACCTTGAAGTGAAACGTCCCAACAGCGATGAGCCAGCCCGGCCTTTGTTCGAGCATGTCGGCGCGGCCGTCCGCACCTGGAGCCTGGAGAACCTCGGGACTTCCGGCTATGGCGACGTCGGTGCCGTTGTCGGCGCCACCTATCCCGCCGAACTGGTCCAGCTTCGCCAACAGATGCCGGAAGTCCTCTTCCTCGTGCCGGGTTTTGGAGCGCAGGGAGGCAGCGCGGCCGACGTGTTGCCCGCTCTGCGCGCCGATGGCCTCGGGGCTGTCATCAACAGTTCGCGTGGCATCCTCTTTCCCTGTCCGCCCGCGACCCCGGACTGGGAACACCGCGTCGAACAGGCCACCCGCGACGCCATCGCCGCCCTGAACCGAAATGCTCCATGACAACGCAGTTTGCGCATTTTCACTTCCGCGATTCAACTCTCGCCCTCTCGAATGCCGATATCAGTGAAAGAGATTGTTCGGAAAGTGTCATCCTCAATCCTTTGCCGGGGAGGCGCTTACAGCAATCTTGTTGCGCCCTGTCGAAGCTGGGCGCTCTTGGCAACGCAATTGCACATGAAAAATAGCGTGCGACACAACTGCATGCTACAGTTGATGGGAAGAGGCACCGCGAGGACAACCAACGGCCGGAAGCAGCAATGAACCACACCGACTACCACACCCTGATCAATCGAGGCCGCAAGGCAGGATTGGGTACGCGCGAACTGTACGCCGCGCTCACGGCACGGCCCCCCGAAGGCAGCGACACCCCACTCGGCCAGAGCGACGGCAACGGCTACGCTCCCGAGATCGACGAGCAAGGACATCGCGTCTATCGTCCCGTCGGTGAGGAAGAGCGCTGATTACTCGCGCCGCAGTTCGACGATGATCCCTCCCAGATGAAACGTCCGGTGGATGCGCGAGAACCAGTGTTCTTTCGCCCAGCGCAAGCCCACAGACTGACACTTCTCGCTCAGCCTCTTGCGATTGTACGTTCGGCAGTGCCAGAGCCGGCTGCAGATCGCTCCCGTGAACGTATCCTCAGTACACATCAGCAGTAATTTGCCGCCCGGCATCAGGACTCGGCTCAGTTCGCGCAAGCCCGGCAGCGGATCGGGCAGATGTTCCAGCACCCAGCCGCAGACGATGGCGTCGAAGGCGGCATCGGCATAGGGCAGGCGCGTCAGGTCGGCGACGACATGGCTGACGCGCGGGTTCCGCAGCCGTTGCTGAGCGCGCAGAAGCATCTTCGGCGACAGATCGAACGACGTGATCAGGGCGTCAGGATCGGCGTACTTGAGGATGAATTTCGCGTAGCGGCCATTGCCGCAGGCCGCGTCGAGGATGCGTTTGCAGCCGCGGACGTCGAACGCCTTGGGATGGATGAGCCGACCTGCCAGCGCTTCGTGACCGGTCACGATACCGGTGAAGGCCGTCAGGGCGCCGGCGAAGCCGTCGTAGTGTCCCTGAATGAAACGCTTGTAGGTGTGGAAGGGCTGGCGATGCGGCTTGCTCGACTCCAGCAGACCGTTCAAACCGCTGCGCCCCGAAACGTCTGTCGAAGAACTCATGGGTGTGTCTCGATGAAGTCCGACCCCGCTCACCACGGGTCCTCGCTTCAAATGCTGGCCCTTCGATTATAAAGGACCCACTCCGCAAGCAGCAGCACAAATGCCCCCACCGCAAGCCACTTCCATAGCTCGTGAACCGCGCGCCCCGTCGCCCCGGCCATGACGCGCTCGGCACCGATCTTGAACTCCGCGCGCGGCTCCAGGTTGCTTTCGCGCGCATCCAGCAGATTGACGGCGAAGCTCCGCTGCGCCTGATCCTCGCTCTTGACATCATAGACGCCCACGCGATCGGCCCGATCAAAGAGAAAATCGGCGCGCGTGCCGCGAGAGAGAATGTATGACCGGCCCGCCGGCGGGAACACCTCCAGTTGTTTGCCGTTTCCTTCCGGCCGCAGTCGCCTGATCTCTCCCGGCCTGGTCACCTCGTCGCCCTCGACGTTGCCCATCTGGAAGACGACATTCTTCATGAACAGCGGAAAGCTCAACTGAAGCGGCCAAAACGTGTTCCAGCGGCCATTGCCATCGATGAGCGGGAACGTCATCACCAGATCGGTATAGGGTCGGCGCGCCAGAGTGAACAGCAGCGCATTCTCGCGGTCCGTCTCCAGCAGTCGCGGCGGCCGGCCTGGCACGGCGGGGTCGCGCAGGTCGAACAGGAACCCCTCGGCGATGGCGACGTCCTGCAAGCCGCTCAGGTTCCGCATCAGGGGATGTCCCGTGGCCCAGCCGCGGATGCGCGGCCCCTTGATGGCCGGCATCGCCCGGCGCTCCCAGGGCGGCGGCACGGCGTCGATGAAGAAAGTGTTCGCCTGGGGCATGTCCGCTTCCACGGGACTGCAGCGGTCGAAGATGACCAGGTCCCATGACCCATCGCGCGCGCCCTTTCGATAGGCGTCCTTCTCCAACTCCTTGCTGTCGAAAAGTTCGACCGTCGCGAGTCCCTGGCTCGAAAGCTGGGCCAGAAACGCTTCCAGGATCGAATTGGGCGTCGGCCGCACCAGGAGGACGCGCGCCTTGCGCGCGACACCGACGACAAGCCATGCCTGATCGTCGAGCGGGAAATCATCCTGAACGTCGAGCAGTTGCGCATGCAGGATCGTGTTCGCGCGCTGGTTCAGATCGTAGAGGCGGAAGTGCGCATTGTCCTCGCCGGCGACGTCCTCGGCCTCGGTTACGCGCCGTGCGGGCAGGGACAGGGTTCGCTCCTGGACGCTTTGCAAGACGCCTTCGGATTTGACTTCAAGTTGAACGCGAACGGAAACAGCGCGATTGCGGAAATTCATGACGCCGGCGATGACGCGCGTCAGCCGGGCGTCCTTCTCGTCGCGCTGGGCGGTGAAGCGGACAATGCCGACGTTGTCCACACTCGTCTGGGCGCCGATTCGGTGATAGCGGAGCGACAGTTTGCCCAGCGAGAAATCGGCGACGTCGGGGAAACCGCCGTCGGAGAAAAGATGAACTTCGGTCGCCACTCCCTCGGCCGCAACATAAGTGCGGGCCTTGGACGGGTCCTCACCTGCGGGCCGCGACGCCTGATCGTCGATGGTTCGCAGCGGATTGGCCCGGCCATCGGCCTGCAGCAGCGCCTCGTCGATGCGTGTCGGCGCTTCGGTCTGTTCGATGCGGCGAATGGCCTTGCGGAGCAGAGCGTGATCGGTCGTAAACGGTTGCAGCACCTCGGCCCGGCTATTGAAGGCGATGACCATGGCGGCGTCGCCGTTGTTCAGGCCATCGACATGAGTGAGGGCCTCGTCACGCGCCTGGTGCAGACGCGACGGCTTGACGTCCCGGGCCGACATGCTGGCCGAGTTGTCGACCATGATGATGTGGTACTGTCCGCTGCTGGACTCGCCCTGGACCTGCAGCGCCAGCAGGGCAAAGAGGAAGAGGAAGAGCGTGAGCAACTGCAGCAGCAGCAGCAGGTTTTGCCGCAGCCACTGGATAAAGGCGTTGACGTGAACGTCCTCAATGGTCTTGCGCCAGAGGAAGGTACTGGGGACAGCGACAGGCTTTCGCTTCAGTTTGAGGAAGTAGAGCAGCAGCAGCAAGACCGGCAGCAGCAGGACAACGAGGCCGGCCCACAGAGGCAGCGCCCAGGAGGAGGTGACCTGGCCCAGCGGTGGAACGTGGCCGAACAGGTGCAGCAGCACCAGCACGGCCCCGGCGAGACCGAGAAGCAGCACCAGTCCCAGCGCCAGCGGAAACCAGAAGGAGCGCATCTGCTCATTGTGGCAGAGGGAGGGAACAGAGGGAAGGGGGCGCTTGCGGCAAGAAGTCAAACAGTTTCAGGTCGCAGCAGATAGCCCTGTCCCCAGCGCGTGAGGATGAGCGGCGTCTCGAAGCCCTCGTCGATCTTGTTGCGCAGATAGCGAATATAGACATCGACGATGTTTGAGTAGCTGTTTTCTCGATCGTCGTAGAGGTGTTCGAGAATCATTGTGCGCGTCAGCACCTTGCCCTGGTGCGAGGCGAGCAGATGAAGCAGATCGAACTCGCGCGGCGTCAGGTGAATCGGCCTTCCCGCCCGATGCACCGAGCGTATGGCGAGGTTGATCTCCAGATCGTGAATCCGCCGCACGGGAGCCAGGGAGGTGATTTCACGTCGTCGCAGCGCTCGCAGATGGGCGCACAGTTCCTCGGTGTTGATTGGCTGAGTCAGGCAAGCATCGGCGCCGGCATCAAGGCAATTGGCGCGGTCGAGCGCGCTGCTGGTTCGAGGGAGCAAGAGGACGACGTGCGCTTTGATGCCCTCGCGGCGCCAGCGCTGCAGGGCCGTCACGACGTTGCCGCGTTTCTGGTCGAACAGCACCGCCTCGTAACTCCGCGTCTCAAGTCTGAAGTCGGCTCGCTCGATGCTGCCGGCGACCTCGACCGCGAGACCTTCCTTCTCCAGAACGGGCAGCAAGGCGTGTTCCTGAGACGGATCGGCGATGAGAAGGAGACGCATGGGGATGGTCCTTCTTTTTTCAGGGAGTTCGAGCGGTGGGACAGGCGCAGGGGCAGCGCCATGCTCAAACATATCAACAGCTATTCATATGACGAATCATGAAGCCTGTCCTCACCGGGCGGATTGTAACAACCCGGCCGTTGAGGAGTTCAAAAGTACAGAGTGGGCGCGAGAGCGGGATGGATGCACGAACACTTATCTATGCAACGCCGCTCGACGCCGGGTGTCCCAAATGGAATTCGCCCGAGAGGTGCCGGAGCTTTCACAAGTTTTGTAACTTGTGGAAGTTTCTTGCCGGTGGAGGAGAGAGTCTGCCATTCACGGAGTGATCGGCGTGATGTAGCAGTGGCCTTTCTCATGGCCGGTGATGACGCGCTTGCCGTCCGGCGTGAAGACGATGCAGTAGGCGCCGAATGTGGGCAGTTTGGGAACCACGACGGGTTTGCCGTCGGCGACGGTCCAGACGTGCAGATGCCCGCCGTAGCCGCTCACCGCGATCATCTTGCCATCGGGCGACAGGGCCAGGCCATAGGGATCATCCGGCGTCGGTCCCAGTTTGCGCGTTTCCGCTCCGGTGGTCGCGTCGAAGAAGCGGACCAGGCGATCCATGCCGATCGCGTAGACGGTCTTGCCGTCGGTCGAGAAGACAGCGGCGAGGGCGGCGTCGGTGAACCCCTTGAGTTGCTTCGTCTCCTTGGCCGCCATCACGTCCCAAATCTTCACCAAATTATCACCGCCGCCGGCGCTGACGAGGGACTTGCCGTCAGGGCTGAAGGCGACAGAGTAGACGGAGCCGGTGTGAGCCACGAGGCTCTTCAGTTCCTTGCCATCGGCGGTATTCCACAGCTTGACAGTCTTGTCGGAACTGACGCTGGCGAGCGTCTTGCTGTCGGGGCTGAAGGCGACGGCGCTGACGAGTCCCTGATGGGTCTTCAACTCGAAGAGGAGCTTGCCGTCGGCGGCGTTCCAGAGGCGGATCGTCTTGTCGTCGCTGCCGGAAGCGAGCAGCTTGCCGTCCTTGCTGAAGGCGACGCAGTAGACAGGGCGTGTATGGCCGGTGAGCGTCTTGGTCTCCTTGCCGTCGGGCCAGGACCAGAGCTTGACGTCATTGTCGAAGCCGGCGCTGGCCAGCGTCTTGCCGTCGGGACTGAAGGCGAGTCCGTGAATGAGGTCCTTGTGGCCCTTCAGTTCGGTCACTGCTTGCTGCATCGAAAAGTCTCCCTCTTCGCGACTCCTACCGCAACCTCGATCCACATCCAGCACAGAAATTCGCCTGTTCGTCATTGAGCGCCTGACACGAGAGGCAGCGGACCTTGATCGGTTGCTTCGCGTCGGCGTCCAGTTTCTCCTCGTCCTTGATGAACTCGTCAAACCCCCGGTCGGCGATGCGCTGCCGTTCTTTGTTTAGCCCCTCCTCCAGGGGATTGACAAGAGCGACAGATTCCTCGATAGACACATACCCCCGGCCTCGATCCCTGAGACGAAAGACCCTGACGGTGTAGAGTTGCAGCAGGATCATTCCTGCAATCATGCCGAGCATTCCCGGCAGCAATAACAAGGTCAGCCTGGAGCCAATCCCGGCCACGAACAGAATGAACCCCACCGAAAGGAGGATGGCTCCGGCCAGGATCGCGGCGCCGCGGCGTCTCCCCGACTCACGCAGCCGCCTGCGCGATTGCTGCCGGGTCTGATCGTCCACTGATCCAGTGATGTCCTTCCAGCCGGAGGGATCGGCAGGATTCATGGGGGAGTCCTCAAGTGGAAGAAGCCGGTCGGGTGATGCCGACCTTCGCCGCTGACAGGTTCGGCGGCGGGGTCACCCTTGCGTCTTCGCATGCCGGCCGCGCTGTTTCTGGGCGGCCCCTCCATTCAGGGCCTGATACCAGGCTTTCACCTGACCGATCAGATGGACGGCTCCTGCTGCGTCCAGAGTTTGCCAGTTTTCCCCTACGTTCCGATGCAAGAGCGGCCGACCGTCATCGACAATAGGTTCCACAATCCAACGATAGATCCCCTCGGGTTTCCGCACACCAATCGCGAAAACGCAGATGGGAAGCATGGCTTCCACCGTATCCCTTCCCAGAGGAGAAAGGATCCGTTCGATTGCGTTGTGGATGTCTGGCAGGTCGATGGAACTGACTAACTGCACCCCGAAGAATCGCAGCGTCGATTTGCCCTCCTCCAGAATCTCGACAAGAAGATCGACCGCCATGCCGGGGCCGGCCTCGGGTCGAACAACAACGTCGTTTTGTTTGGTCAGCACGAGAGAGGCAAATGCAACAGCCCTCTCCTGGAGAAACCACGGACCCTGATTCGCCATGTTCCTACCCCGTCAAACAAAATGGGATGCTGCCAGCACCATATTTCGGCTCACCCAGAAGTTGTGAACTTCCTGCCACAGCCGCTGCAGGTTGCCGCAATTCAGCGAATGCCTGGCGGGAAGTCCACCAAGGCCTGCTCTCCTCGGTTCGTTCATCGACAGGACGTACCCCTCCTCCTGTGGCTCATCAATCCCCACGACATAAGTAGGGATGGGGGAGGCAACCATCAGCTGCACATCCTCCCTGTCCACGTTCACCCGAAGTCGTCTGGTGGGGCTTCCCTGTCGATAACCCTGCCTGGTGGCCCTTACTTGAACAAAGAAGAAGTAGGCTTCCCTGCCGACAAGCTCCACGAGGTAGTCGAATGTTGGATACTTGTCGCCCAGGAAGCGGGGACGGAAGTACGGTTCGTTCCGGCCAGGACAGAGTTGCGTCAGAAGAAGGCAGAACAACCACTGGCCACGCTCCCCAATGTCATCTGCTGCCACGAGGCCCTCCGACTGTCTGTCAGACTGAATTGTACCGGAGAAACATGGAGCGGTCGATGCCCACTCACCTGACGGTCATTTCCTTGGGATTCAGGCCTTTTCCTCCAGATGCCAGTCACGTTGCAGATAACTGGCCAACTCGCTCCGCTGGCCGGAGGCGGCTGCACGACTATCTCCGCCGTCGAGGCGTATCGCGGCGAATCATTCCAGCGGCGGCGCGAAGCCGCGCCGCATCGTGTTCTCCGTTATCGTGCGCGGCACCATCAACTGCAAGAGATAATCCGGCCCGCCCGCCTTGGCGCCGATGCCCGATAACTTGAATCCGCCAAACGGTTGTCGATCGACCAGCGCGCCAGTGATCTTGCGATTGATGTACAGATTACCGACATGGAACCTTCGCTTCACCCTGGCAATGTTCTCTGGACTGCGCGAATAAAAGCCGCCCGTCAGCGCGTAGGGCGTGTCGTTGGCGATCTCCAGGGCATGCTCCAGATCGCGCGCCTTCATCACCGCCAGGACCGGCCCGAAGATCTCTTCCTGACCGAGAAAACTTGAAGGCTCGACGTCGCCGAAGATGTGCGGACCAATGTAGAAGCCCTCGTTCGCCAGCGTGCCGGCATCGGCCGCGTAAAGCAGCTTGCCGCACTGCTTGCCCTTCTCGATGGCCGCGAGGATGCGCTGATACGCCTCCGCGTCGATGACCGGGCCGACGGAGCAGCCGGGATCTTCAGCCGGAGCGATCTTCAGACTGCGCGTCGCCTCGATCAAGCGCGGCACGAACTGATCGTGAATGCTCTCCAGGACGATGACGCGCGAACAGGCGGAACACTTCTGGCCCTGGTAGCCGAATGCGCTTTGTTTGACGCCCTGCACCGCCTCGTCCAGATCGGCGTCCTCATCGACGATAATCGCGTTCTTGCCTCCCATCTCGGCGAGGACGCGCTTGACGTGATGCTGTCCCTCCGGCACCTCGGCAGCCTGGCGATTGAGCATCAGGCCGACGTTGCGCGAGCCGGTGAAGGCGATGATCGACGTGCGCGGATCGCTTGCCAAAGTGGGGCCAATCTCCTCGCCGACGCCCGAGAGAAAGTTGACGACGCCGGGCGGCAGTCCGGCGGCTTGAAGCACGTCCATGAGCTTGGCCGCGATGACGCACGATTGCTCGGCCGGCTTCATGATGACGGTGTTGCCGGTGACGATGCCGGCGACGGCCATGCCGGTGAAGATTGCCAGAGGGAAGTTCCACGGGGCGATCACGACCATGACGCCGCGCGGCTCATAGAAGTGAGAGTTCTCCTCGCCCGGTACATCGCGCCGGCGCGGCTCGGCCAGGCGCAGCATCTCGGCAGCGTAAAAGGTGCAAAAGTCGATGGCCTCGGCGACGTCGGCGTCGGCCTCGCGCCACTGCTTGCCGCACTCGTAGACCTGCCAGGCGGCGAGTTCAAAGCGGCGCTTGCGCATCCCCTCGGCGGCGCGGAACAGGTACTCCGCGCGCTGGGCCGGCTCGACGTCGCGCCACTTCGGAAACGCCGCATGGGCCGCGTCGATGGCCTGTCGCGCATGCTCGGGTTTCGCCCGGGCGCAGCGGCCGACGACCTGATGCCTGTGCGACGGATTGAGCGACTCGATCGTCTCCGGTGTCGAGACCGGCT
>JBBSDR010000100.1:0-10748 GCA_038240465.1 Gemmatales bacterium | reverse complement strand
TCATTGAGGACTCCATGAACAAGGATTCAGGTTGAGCGCGAACGTTCATCCTATCAGACGAAGAAGGAGCGAAATAGTTGGCTGACCGATGCAAAGCCGAGAAAGAAGTCGCGCCGGCGAGCGGCAGAGGCTGTTCCGGAAGCGGTAGGGCGAGATCACCCCGCTTCTGGAACAGACACGAAGTCCCATTTGCTCATTTCAGCCGACATCTTCAAGCCACACTCCCTGACCAGCCAGCAGGTTTTCTCTGGCGACAGCGATGCGAACGAGAAATCGAGGATCGTTTTCAAGGCAGGAGTCAAACCACGCCTCTTCGTCGGCAAAGCCAATCAGGACCCCCTCCGGCTTGCCGTGACGTGTAATGACGATGCCTTCCTTCTCGCCAGGCGGAGGTATTTCGAGAGATCGTCGTTAAGGTCAGACAACAAAAATTTCTTCATCGGTTTACGCTTCTTCCGTTTCGGGACTTCCCGCTTCGGCGAGCGTCGCTTTGGCGTCGGATTTGGAGAATGGCGAACACCACAACGCCTCCCGAGCAATTCATCTTCGCTCAGGACCATCCGCTTGTATGTTGCCCTGCCTTGCTGTATGTTGAAGTTGTCTTTCGTTTCATTTCACCAGCGCCACACCCCCCGGTCGCTGGATTTCCGTCCGGGGTGTGTCCTTCGCGGGCGTAATAATCCCTCTCTGTCCTCTTCCGCACCTAATCGGCACCACAAGGACGGAATGGTCGCGTCTGCTCGCCCTGGAAAGAGACGCTCCGTGCCGCTCGCGAGCGACGGCGACGAAAAGGGGTCAGCAACGAAAAGGAGTCAAACCCCGATCCAAATTTAGGAGCGAATCAAATTCGGATCGGGGTTTGACCCCTTTTCGTTGCTGAGCGAGTTGAAGGTGGGTGACCGAATCCGCTTGCGCGATGGGAACTGGTTGGCGATCGAGGATCTTCTGGACACGGGTGAGTACGAGACGGTCTACAACTTCCGGGCCGCTGATTTCCATATGTACTTCGTCGGTGGCGAAGAGTGGGGTTTCAGCGTATGGGCGCATAATGCGTCGTATGCTGACGTACTTGCGTCAGGTGCAAATGTCATAAACAATAACACGGCGAGGAAGAACCCCAAGGTTGTTTTCCTTTTCAACAATCGAAACGATGCTATGAACTGGGCGGCAACCAATGTTCTCGGCGGGAGTTATCAGCGAACGTACAACGCCAACGGACGTTGGACAGGCTGGTCAAACGGGAAGGGAGATGCCGTCTACTGGGGGCATGGCGACTGGGGGAAGGGCGTCGGGACATCCACTTTCCCGCATCTGAACTATTCGCGAGCGGATGGAACAGGTGGTCATCTGTTTCTTGGCAACAAGATCGCCAATCGTGGATGCTCGGTGATTTCAACGCTGCATTTGGGCTATGACAATGTTAACCATAGATGATCTTTCCTTGCCGTTCTCCACTGAACTGCGGTTGCTCCAGTTTCGCTTCGACGGGACGACAGTAGCAATCTGTATCGAAGATGATCTCGGCGACGAGTGTGTCTACACGATTGAAGTTCGGGCGAGCTTATTGTTTAGTCAAATTGCGTCAATTCGCAACCCGAATTCCGATCGGTTTCGATTTGAACTTATTCCCATTGAAGATACTCTGCCCGTTAATGAACACGGCTATTACGTTGCACCTTCAGGACACGTCGAACTGATGAAGGCGGCCAAGCTCGGATTGTGCTTGTGTATCGGCCAAAAAGCGAAAAATGTGCCGTTGGCGTTGATGTTGAAAGGTGGGTTGGTTTTTTGCACAATTCCTTTTTCTGGCCGAGAAGCGATTAAAGTGAGGGTTCATGATCAGGCCGATCCTCCCGACACTTCTGTGCATAAATCATGAATGGCTCTGTCGTCTTGTGGAGATTTGTCGCATATGTCCCGAGCGACCGAACAAGTGAAGCAGCGACAGGCTGGTGCGTTTGCGACTGAACAAGCGAAGGGGAGCCGTCCAAGGGCCGGAAGCTGTGCCGGTCGCAGAGAATTGCAAGGCCGTCCCGCTGTATCCACGTCAGCCTCAGCGGCAACTCCTTCCCAGGCAAGCCCATCCGTGCGGGCAGGGGGAGTCAAGGCCGAACGAACAAACTGCCTCGGCAAAGAAAAGGGGTCATTGCGCCAGGCCAAGCCTGGCGCAATGACCCCTTTTCGTTGCCAAGGGCAGCACACTGATCACCGCCTTCAGCACGGTTTCGACCGGAAGTTACCAGACACGGATCACCCGGTAGTGGAACTGGAGGTAGGGTTCCGCGGCGCCAGGCAACCAGCGTGCGTAGACCCCGTTGATTGCTCTCAGGTTCGCCTCGGGCCGCAGGAGTACGATCACGCTCTCGACCGGCAGTTCATGACGTTCTTCCAGCAAGGCTCCCTTCTCGCGGGGTCTGACCTTTTTCATCTCCAGGCTTCGCCTGGCGCAATGACCCTTTTTCATCTCCCACCAATTCTGTTGACAGCGTGTTCCGCAAGGATTACGAACATAGGAGGCTCTGTCTCGCCCCTCCCATCGCTCGTTTGACTGCGGAGGTGAAAGCATGCGCCGGTCAAGGCTCTGCCTGTCAGCATTGCTGGCCTTCGCGCTGGCCCACGCGCCGGTCCAGGCAGGCATGCCCGCGCCGTTGCCGACGGAACCGGATAATGTCTTTCGCAAAGTCCTTCGGCTGGACGAATCGGCCGTCCAGCGCCTTCAGGCTATCTCGTTTTTCCTCCTGGGAATCCTGCTGTCGGCGGCAGTCGTTCGCTGGCTCTGGAATGCCGTCCAGCGCGACTTTCCGCACTGGCCTCGCCTGTCCTTCGGCAAGGCGTTGGCAGGGGTGCTGCTCTGGGGTTTGCTCTTCATCGTTGTGCTGACGATGATCTCCGGCGCCCGCG
Source organism: Gemmatales bacterium (assembly GCA_038240465.1). GTDB lineage: Bacteria > Planctomycetota > Planctomycetia > Gemmatales > Gemmataceae > JBBRIK01. Next base: position 7,847 of record JBBSDR010000100.1, on the reverse strand, counting down.
AGCTGATGACGCCCGGAGCCTGGCGGAAGCAGGGGTTCACTTACAAACTCGCCGAGGAGCGCACCCCCACCGACCCCGAATCCAGTCGCCGGCCGCATCTGGAAAAGCTCCGCACTGCCCTGTGGCATTTCGCGGCGACGCACAATGGCCGTTTCCCCTCCGCCGGAGAAGTCACCGCGATTCCCGACGAATTGTGGCAAGCCCCGGAATCGGGTGGAAGGCGCTACGTCTACTTCCGCGGCCTCTCTGCCGGCTATGCGCCTTTACCGCTCGTTCATGAGCCGGAGCTGGATTCCCGACACCGGCTGGTCTTGCAGGCCAACGGCGACATCCTTTCCGTGAAGCGAGAAGAATTGCCCCCGTCTCCAACGCCGGACAAACAGCCATGAAGAAGTTCGTCGCGCTCGTCCTCGTCGTCAGCCTGGTAGGTCTGGGAGTCGCCGGCACGATCGAGGCGCCGTTTACCCTCCTGTTCGGCTGGATTTCTTTCCTGTGGCGCGTCTTGCCGAAGGTGACGGTTGATGAGCCGAGTGTTGGGGTCGGCTGTGCGGCCCTTGTCCTGTTCGCAGCCGGCGTTCACTGGGCCGGAAGATCCTGGCAGCGGCGGCAGATCGATCCCGCAGGACCATCACGGAAATGGAAGCTCCGGTGGTCCCTCGCGATGGTCGGAGGGGTTTGCGTACTATTTGTCGCTGGTATCTGCCTGGTTGGTATCGCGCATCAAGGCATCTGGCTATTTGCCTCCGGCCGTCCTCTCGTCAAGGAGGTTCCCGAACTGAGATACGGCGGTGGCCGCGCGGTGACCCAGAACCACCTGAAACAAATTGCGCTGGGGCTGATTAAATACCAGGACGATTTTAACGGCAAAGTACCGCCGGCACTTGATTTCGGACCAAGCGGGACCATGCGGCATAGTTGGGAGACACGCACGCTTCCTCTCGTCGGTTTTTACTCCAGAGAGATCGACCTCGAACAGCCGTGGAATGCTCCCGTGAACCAGAAATACTTCAAGTGTGTGATCCCGGTCTTTATCAATCCCGAACTGTCAGTTGATAGCTTCGTGGACGCAGAGGGGTATGGCCTGAACCATTACTCGGCGAACGTCCACGTTCTTGCCCGCGGCCCGAACCTGAAATGGCCGGAGATCTCCAAGGGGGCATCTCAGACGATCCTTATTGGCGAGGTGAACGCGGAATTCAAACCGTGGGGACAGCCGGGCAACTTGCGTGATCCGGCAAGAGGAATTAATCGTTCTCCCCACGGCTTCGGCGGCCCGCCGGGATCGGGTGGGGCGCAGTTTTCGATGGCTGATGGGTCAGTACGTTTTGTGAGCGACAAGGTCAGCCCCGAGATCCTCCGGGCCATGAGCACCCTACATGGAAGCGAACGCCCCGATGATCTCGATGGGCTGGCTCCAGGCAAGTAAGCCGACGCGGAAAAGGTACGCGACGCGGAAAAGGTACGCGGCAACGAAAAGGCAACGAAAAGGGGGCAAACCCCGATCCAAATTTAGGAGCAAATCAAATTTGGATCGGGGTTTGCCCCCTTTTCGTTGCAGCCAGGGAGGGTCAACCTGACTTGCGGGGTTGTTCTCTCCCTGATTCCAGACGGCCGAGCAAGCGGAGCAAGCCATCCAGGATCGTCAGCGGATGAGGCGGACATCCCGGGATGAATAAATCCACCGGAAGTACCGAGCCGCATCCGTTATGCACTTCCGGATTGTCGATGTATGGACCGCCGCTGATGGCGCAGGCGCCGACCGCGATGACCAGCTTCGGTGCGGGAATCGCCGCGTAGGTTGTCAGCAGGGCCGTTCGCATGTTCTCGCTGACCGGGCCGGTGACGACGACGCCGTCCGCGTGGCGCGGCGAGGCGACAAACTGGATGCCGAACCGGCCCAGGTCGAAGACCACTGTGTTCAACACGTTCAGGTCCGCCTCGCAGGCGTTGCAGCCGCCCGCGCTGACCTGACGCAACTTCAGCGAGCGGCCAAAGAGGCGCCGCGACTTCTCCTCAAGGGCAGTTGCTCGCTCCAACTCCTGGCCCGAGAGGACCAGCGCCGCGCGCGTTCGTGTGGCCAGCCGATATTCCGTCGTGTAGCGAATCGCGCCCTCCGGACATGCCTCGACGCAATCCGTGCAGAACAGACAACGGCCCAGGTCCAGCTTCAGCGTCGCGCCGTCGGACTGGATCGCATGGGTTGGACACGCCTCCCCACACTCGCGGCATCCATCCGGACATTTGGATGAGTCCAGCAGGGGAAGCCCGCGAAAGCGATCCGGCAGCGTCGGCTCCCGAGCCGGATAGGCAATCGTTCGGTGTCCCTGCTGCAGACGGGCCAGCGATACCTGGAGCATGGTGCCTCCTCACAGATCGTGTCCACAGTAGGACAGGTTGAAGCTCTTGTTGCACAGGGGAAAGTCGGAAATCTGCTGGTCGCGCAGCGCTATCGCCATGCCCATCCAGTTGTGAAACGACGGATCGACGATCTTGTAACGGCCGAAACGCCCCGCCGCATCCGTCAGGGCGACATGACAAATCTCGCCGCGCCAACCCTCAACCAGCGACACGGCCAGGAAGTCCGGCCGCAGCGCTCCAACAGCGGCTCGATGAGGGCCAGCCGGCAGCGACTGGACCTGGCCGCGAATGAAGGCGGCCGAACGCTGGATTTCGAGCCAGCGGACGAACGCGCGGGCGAAGACATCTCCCGTGGACCACGTCGAGAGCGGCACATGAGCAAAACGATAGAAGCCGGCGGGGAAGTCGGCACGAACGTCGCGCTCCAACCCACAGGCGCGCGCCGCCGGGCCGACGAGTCCAAGCGAATGAGCGATCTCCGCGCTAATGGTCCCTGTGTCCTCCAACCGCGCCATCACCGACGAACTGTTCCACAGCAATTCCACCGCCACCGTCACGTCGCGCAACGCTGTTTCGAGACGTTCGAGGAATGTTGTGCGCCGCGCATCGTCCAGGTCGAAGCCGACGCCGCCGGGTCGGACCATTCCTCGGCCAAAGCGGCTGCCGCAGAGCAGGGCGGTCAGGTTGAGGAAGTCGCCGCGAATCCGGCCACAGTACGAGGCCGTCGGCAGAAAACCGACGTCACCCGCCAGCGCTCCCAGGTCGCCGGTGTGATTGGCGAGGCGTTCCAACTCCAGCGCGATCGCGCGCAATACCTCGGCCCGGATGGGAACGTGAGTACCCCCCAATGCCTCGACCAGTTGACAGTACGCGGTGGCATGGCCGATGGAAGTGTCGCCCGCCACGGTCTCGACAGTGTGGATCGTGCGCCGATCGGGACCGCCGATCAGCGTTCGTTCAGCGCCGCGATGCTGATAGCCGAGCGAAATTTCCAGGTGGAAGACGTCCTCGCCGTGACACTGGAAGCGGAAATGCCCGGGCTCGATGATACCGGCATGCACCGGGCCAACCGCGACCTCGTGAATCTCCTCGCCGTTGACGCGATAGTAGTCCATGACGCCGGCGACAGGCGTCTCACCGGGCGGCCGGCCCCAGGCGTCGTGACCTGGCCGATACGAGGCATGGAATCGCACCGGCTTCAACCAGGGATGCCCCTCGGGCCTGACGCCGAACTGTTCCGCGATCTCGCGCTCGAACAAATGGGCCTGCGAACACTCGGGCGTCAAGGCCGGATAGTGGTCGTGTTCCAGTCTGGTCCGTCCAACCCGGAGCAGGGCGTGAGCCTCATCCGCCAGAACGACGTGAAGATCGACCGAATCCGCTGCGGTCGCTTCGCCAAACAAGGCTGCGATTCGCTGTCCGTGATTCGTCGCGGACAGGATGGCCCGGCGGAAGTCCTCCAGCGACAACTGCGGGACAGCGGTTCGAGCCAGGGCCTGGCCGTTATGGAGGGGAGCGAATCCCTGGACGCCGTTCATCCTTTTCCCTCCAGGAAATTCACCGCGTCCGTGAGCAGGGCATCAAGGGGCGGAGGAACGTACAGTCCCAGCAGCAAGACCAGGACGAGAAAGAGCAGTACCGGGGCGCAGGTGGCGATGCTGTCACGATAGCCATTCTGAGGCGCCGCCCGGACCGGTGTTCCCTGGACGATGCCGAGGACGGTCGCTCCCATGCCGATGAAGATGATGGCGAGCAGCAAGAGGAACAGGCCCCCCGCGAGGAACTGGCCGTTGACCAGCGCGGCACTGGCAATGGTGAACTCGCTGACGAACGGGCCAAAGGGAGGCGAGCCGGCGATGGCCAGGAAACCCGCGAAAAAGAGCGCCCCCGACAGCGGCACGCGCTGCAAGGCCCCGCGCACGTCGTTGGTCTTCTTACTGCCGTATGCGCGGTGGATGTTGCCCGCCGACAGAAAGAGGACGCCCTTTGTCAAGCCGTTATTGAGCATGTGAAGCAGAGAGCCGTAGACGCCGAGTCCGCCGATGCCAACTCCGAGGATGAGGATGCCCATGTGTTCGACGCTGGAGTAGGCCAGCATGCGCTTGAAGTCGCGCTGCCGGACCATGAACACGGCTGCCACCGCCATCGACAGAATGCCCATGAACACCATCAGTTCCCGGGCGAACTCGGCCTCCGCGCCGGCCCGGCAAATTTGGTAGATGCGGAGCATCGACAGGAAGGCGCAACTCGTCGTGCCTCCAGCGAGGAGCGTGCCGACGAGTCCCGGCGCCTCGCCGTAGGCGTCCGGCTTCCAACTGTGCATCGGTGCCAGCCCCATCTTGGCGCCGTAGCCGACGAAGAGCAGCACGAACGCGGTATGCAGCCACTCCGGCGACAACCGCGAAGCGTCGGCCACGAGGCGGTCGAACAGCAGCGTCGATTCCAGCCCGCCCTTGAGGGCCGAATACGCGAGGAAGAACGACCCCAGCAGCGCCAGGGCGATGCCTACCGAGCCGACCAGCAAATACTTCCACGTCGCCTCCAGCGAGCGCGGGTTCTGGTTGAAGTAGAGCAGTGGCGCGCTGGCCAATGTCGTCGCCTCCATACCCACCCACATCAGGCCGAGGTGGTGCGACAGCGTCACGAGTGTCATCATCGACAGGACGACGAGCAGGTTGGCGCAGAAGACGCGATTGGGCCGATCCTGGCGCAGGGCGAGATAACCCGGAGCATAGAGCGAACAAAGGAAGAACAGCAGGCTCACGAAGCCGAGGAACACTTTCCCAAGCGCGTCGAGCAGCAGCCAGTCGCCCCCGCCGGAGATCACCTCTCCCACGCCGGCCCGCACCAGTGCCAGCACCGTCAGGCCCAGGTGGCCGGCCCCTCCCAGCGTCACGAGCCAGGGCCGGCGCCGGCGCGAAGGCACCGCGACCGCGATGGCTGCCACGACCAGGGGAAAGAGGATCAGCAGGTACGCCATCATTCAATCCTTCAGTTCCGTCAGGTGCTCGGTGCTCATCGACGCGAACTCCCGGTTGATTTGGTGGATGATGATGCCCATGACGAAGACGGCCGTGAACAGGTCGAGGAGGACGCCGATCTCGACCAGGAACGGCATCGCCTCCAGCAGCAGCAGGCCGAACAGGAAGATGCCGTTCTCGACCAGCAGATAACCCAGCACTTGCGAGATTGCCTTGCGGCGCGTCGTCAGCAGCAGAAAGCCGGTCCAGACAGTTGCCAGCGAGGCCGGGACGAGCAGCAGGTTCGCGTGCGCCTTCGTCAGCGGCAAGGTTGAGGCGAAGACGAGGGCCATTCCCGTCCCCACCGCTCCGAGCAGCAGCGAGTTCATCGGATTGACGAGCGGGTTCATCTCGTGCTGAATGGCCGCCTCGCGCATCGCATAGCGGAGCAGGGCCGGCAGGACAAACCCCTTCATGCCGATCATGACGACGACCAGCCCCAACTCGCGCCACTCCACCGTGGGTGTGACCAGCAAAGGCAGCAATCCCAGGAGAATGCCTTGCAAAGCGACTGCATTGATGACGGCGCGGAGTCGCGTGACTCCCAGGGCGAAGAAGTTCAGCGCCAGGGCGAAAATGAGCAGCAGATCGAGGATCGGAGTCATCGTCTCACCTCATGACCAGCAGGACGCCGAACGCCGACAGCAGACAGGCCGCGACGAGCAGGATCGGCACTTGCGTCAGCCTCAGCCGGGCGATCGTCGATTCCACAACGCCGATGACGACGGCGACAAGGAACACGCCTCCCAGGAACAACGGTAGGTCCAGCAAGAGAGTGCCGGTCGCGACCGGAAGGGCCAGCCGGACAAGGAGGGAGGCGAACACGAACAGTTTGAGGGCCGCCCCGTAGAGGACCATGCCGAGAGCGGGGCCGCTGTGATCGAGGACCATCACCTCGTGAATCATCGTCAGTTCGAGATGCGTGTTCGGATCGTCGAAGGGGATACGCGAGTTCTCCGCCAGGAGGACGATGAACCAACTGAGCAGCACCAGCGCCAGCGCCGCGCTGGCCGTCAACCAGTGCGGCGCAAGTGTCGTGCCGAGCAGCGTGGTGAGTTGGAAGGAGCCGGTCAGCCGGGTCAGCACGAGGAAGCCGAGAAACAGGGCCGGCTCCGCGAGGCAGGCGAAGGTGACTTCACGGGCCGCTCCCATTCCCTCGAACGGCGACCCCGTGTCGAGCGCCGCCGACGCCGTGAAGAACCGTCCCAGGCCGAGCAGATAGGCCAGCAGGATCGGATCGCCCGGAAACGACACAACAGCATGGCCATTGATCAGGGGGATGAACAGGACGGCGAGTGCGGCGGAGACCAGGCCGGCGACGGCACCGGCCTTGAAGACCCATGTCGTCGTGGTGCTGAAGACGGAACCCTTGCGAAAGAGCCGGATCAGATCGTGGTACGGTTGCAGCAGCGGCGGACCGACGCGGCCGGCAAAGAATGCCTTCGTCTTCGCGATGATGCCCAGCAGCAAGGGCGGCAAACTGAAGGCCAGCAGCAGATGCAGGGCCGTGGCAGCGATTGTCTCCATGAAACCCTCCTGGCTTGCCGTTTCGCGCGAAACGGAAACAAGACCCTCATCACCAGCCGCGCAGCGACACCCACGTCAGCGCCAGGACGACCGTGAGCAGGACGTAGATGAGATAGACGTGCAGTTGCCCCTGCTGGAAGGCACGGAGCCAGGTGATCCGGCTCGCCCAGCGTTCGAGGAACGGAAGGTAGACCTTGTCGCTGAGCGGATCGGGCGACTCGGACGTGAACTCGCCTGCCGGCGGGAAAAGCCCCACGGGCCCCTTGCGCTGGGTGCGGGGGCGCAGCAAGCGAGGCAGCAACAGTTCGCCCATCAGTTGTGAGAAGGAACGCCCCGTGTACTGCATCCGCGACGTTGGCCGGGCATAGCCGCAGCCCCATGTTGGCCCTGTCGTCTCGCCTCGGCGACGCACAAGCAAGACCAACGCCACGGTCGCCAGAGCGAGAACCAGCAACGTCATGAGGTTGACCATTCCCAGCGACGACAGCGAGCCGTGGACCATCTCGTCCTGTCCGTGGAGTTGACGCAGTACCTCCGAGTGAGCGGAGACGACCACGGCCGGCACGATCGCCATCACCAGGCACAACAGCATCAGGATGCCCATCGGCGCCAGCATCCACCACGACGCCTCATGAGCATGGCTGCTTGCCTCCGTGCGCGGGGTGCCGAGCAGGACGATGCCACAGAGCCGGACGAAGGCGAGTACCGCCAATCCGCCGACCAGGGCCAGCAACCCGACGGCGAGAAAAGCAGCGATTCCCGCCCCGCCGCCCTGTGTCTGTCCTCCCTGAATGAGCCCCAGGTAGAGGAGCCATTTGCCGGCAAAGCCGTTGAGAGGCGGCAGAGCGGAGACCGCCACTGCCCCGCCGATCATGGCCGCGCCGGTCCAGGGCATCTTGCGCAAAACGCCTCCCAGCCGCTCCATGTCCTTGGTGCCGGTGG
>JBBSDR010000099.1:0-10769 GCA_038240465.1 Gemmatales bacterium | reverse complement strand
GCCGCGCCGTTGCCCGGCGCGTTTGTCAACTTGGCCTCGATCGGCTCGCCAGCCAGTTCCGACGCCGTCACCGCCTCCGGCTTCAGGTCCTTCAGAGCGGCTTTCTCCTTCGGCGTCGCCGGGGCGTCGATGCGAGTGTAGCTCGGCTCGCCGTACTGCGCTGCCAACTCCGCATAGTGCTGGCCGGGGTCCTTGCCCGTGCGGGCCACGATCTCCGCCGCCAGCAAGCCCATGATCGGGCCATCCTTGTCGGTAGTCCAGACGCTGCCGTCGCGGCGCAGGAAGCTTGCGCCCGCGCTCTCCTCACCGCCGAAACAGACGCTGCCGTCGAACAGGCCCGGCGCGAACCACTTGAAGCCGACTGGCACCTCGTACACCTTCCGTCCCAGGCCGGCGACGACGCGATCGATCAAGCCGCTCGACACCAGCGTCTTGCCCACCAGCGCTGACGCCGGCCACTGCGGGCGATGCCTCAGGAGATAGCGGATCGCGACGGCGAGATAGTGGTTCGGATTGAGCAGGCCGTGCGACGGCGTGACAATGCCGTGCCGGTCCGCGTCGGGATCGTTGCCGAACGCTACCTGAAAACGGTCCTTCAGCTTCACCAGGCTCGCCATCGCATAGGGACTCGAACAGTCCATGCGGATCTTGCCGTCGCGATCGACCGTCATGAATGAGAAGGTCGGGTCCGTCTTCGGATTCACAACGGTCAGATCGAGACCGTACAACTCGGCGATGGGCTGCCAGTAGGCGACGGCCGCCCCGCCGAGGGGATCGACGCCGATCTTTACCTTCGCGGCCCTGATGGCTTCCATGTCGATGACAGCGGCCAGGTCGCGAACGTAGTCGCCGACGAAATCCACTGTCTGGAGCAGTCCAGCGCGGGCCAGGGCGCGAGAATCGATGCGCTGGACGTCCTTGTTGCCGGTCCGCAGCAGAGCGTTGGCTCGGTCCTGTACCACGGCGGTGATGTCCGTGTCAGCGGGACCGCCATTGGGCGGGTTGTACTTGAAGCCGCCATCGGCCGGCGGATTGTGCGACGGAGTGATAACGATACCATCGGCCAAGCCGGAGTGACGGTCCTTGTTGTAAACGAGGATGGCCCGCGAGATCACCGGCGTCGGTGTGAAGCCATCGTCTTTCTGGATGACCGTCTCGACACCGTTGGCGGACAGGACTTCCAGGGCGGTGCGCTGAGCGGCGGCGGAAAGCGCGTGCGTGTCCTTGCCGAGAAAGAGAGGGCCGGTGATGCCCTTCGCGGTGCGATATTCGACAATGGCCTGGGTAATGGCCAGGATATGCGCTTCGGTGAAAGTGCCGTTCGACGACGTGCCGCGATGGCCGCTGGTGCCGAAGCTCACCAGTTGGTCGGGATCGCTCACGTCTGGTTTGCGCTGGTAATAGTCGCGTTCGAGCTTCGCCACATCAATGAGCAGTTCGGCGGGAGCGGGTTTGCCCGCGAGAGGACTGATCGCCATGATGTTCTCCCAAACGCTCGTTCAGAAACAGTTTCAAAAACCTTCTTGCCGCTTGCGGCTTAGGACCGACGGCGAAATAACTTCCCGCCGCTTGCGGCTTAGCGGGCGTTAGCGGGCGATCCGCTAAGCCGCAAGCGGCAAGAAAGAGGGAAGTTATTTCGCCGTCGGTCATTAGCGGGCTGCCCGCTAACAACGTCATTTTACCAGGAGGCGCTGTAGCCGCGCTCCGATGCCGCCAGATCGAGGTGCAACGTGACTGCGTCGGCCACGAGCAATTGCAAGGGCGGCAGGGGCGACAGGGTGGTCACCATCTTGAGGCATCCGCGACAGGCATCGCACGTCGCCACCCGATAGGCGGACTCCTCGCCCTCCACCTGCAGAAACCCGAGTTGCTCGTGATCGCGCGTTCCGCAGCACGGACACCAGAGGCGAGGGACTTCCCAGCCCTCCGCGCACAGACCACAGCGGAGAAAGCGCGACTGGTCCAGTCCGCGAAACTCGCCCAGCAACGGCCAACTGCCGCATGTCGGGCAATATCCCTGTTCCCAGGCCGTGCCGCTGCGCAACTCTGCCAGAGATGCCGCCACTGCGGTGAAGACGGGAAACAGGGCAAAGCGGAGCAGCGTGGCGGCCAGGATCGGATCGAGTCCGAGTGTCCCGGCCGACTCATGAATGCGTTCGGGTTCGCCGGCCAGGACCGCCTCGATCGTCTCCGCCGGTTGGAGCCGATTTTGGCGCAGAGCATCGGCCAGGGCCAGCGCGCTCCCATCACTCTGCTGCCGGCCCAGGAGAGCGCAGGCACGCAGCCAGCGTTCGCGAAAAGCTCCCTCATCAATCGGCACCGTCGCGCCGCGCAGCAGGGGGATGCCCTCGGCCAGTTTTGCTTGCGCCTGTTCCCGGTCGAGTTGCACGACGGGCGGCGACTCGAGCGGAGCCAGGTCCGGCAGCAGTTCGCGGAGCCAGGCGAGAAGGGGAGCCAGAGTGGGACGGCCCTCGGCGAGGCGGTCGAGTTCGGCCCGCGCGTCCTCGACAGCGGGGATGGGGCCGGAGCGAGTGTTGCCAAACCAGCGCCGCAGGAAGCCGGCCATCAACGTTCCCCGTCGTGTCTTGCCGCTTGCCGTGGGGCGGGTGCCAATGCCACGCCGGTTGCGGCAAGCAAATCCGCGACCCAGTCCGGCGTCAGGACAGCGGTCCGCCAGTCTTCGAGGATGGTCAGGGCGATCGATCGTGTCGGCCCCAGTGGTGGTCCCACCTCCTCGACGATGCTCAGCAAGGCCGCCTCCATCTCCTCCGGTTCGGGATCGGCAACGACAATCCCCTCCAGCACGCGCTGCATCAGTTCGAGACCGGCGCGGTCGGCCTGCTGATCGCGGGCGCGCTGGCGCGGCAGCACATCTCCCGACCCCAGCAGCAGCACGGCAAACTCGCGCGGACGCAGAGGTTCGCTCATCATTCCACCGGAAGTTTCGAGCGCGGCTCGGTCGTGGGGCCGCGATTGCCGATGTCCGCTCCGGGCCTACCCACCTTGCGGCCCTGCTCGGGAGAGAACTGGTTGACGATGGCGGGACCGCGCGCCAGCAACTCGCCCGGAGTCGTCACCGTGCCGATGCGGAGCAGCAATCCGCCAACAAGGACGCTGACCGCTGCCGCCTGACCGCTCCAGCGTCTTTGCGGACCGATGCGGACCAGCAGCAGCAAGGGCAGCAGAATCCCCAGCACCAGCGTCCCGAAGACAAGCAGGTTGCCGCGGACAGTCAGCAACACCGGCCCGAGGATGTCTCCCAGCGAGGCAAGGAACGCGCCGAGGATGACCAGTTCCAGCCCCAGTGCCGGCATCTCGGCCGAGGCGAGCCGTTCGCGCGCGGCCGGCGAGCCAAGTTGTTTCCAGTTCGCGATCAGCAGCAGCATTGCCAGGCTGGTCGAGGCGGCGGAGGCAAGGAAGAGAGCGCCGAGCCAGGTCGTGTCGCTCCACATCGGCTGATTGGTCGCGCTCAGGAGCGCTCCCGTATAGCTGGCGATGAAGAACCCGGCCACGCAGCCGAGTGCGTGAACCGGGACGCGAATCCAGGCGGCGTTCAGCCAGCGACCGATGCGGCGTTTCGGCCAGAGCGCTCCCAGGAACGTGATGGACGTGCAGAAGCCAAATAGAACCAGCCCCCAGGCGCCGAGCGACATCGGCGACCAGTACTTGAAGGCAAACGAATCGCCAAACAGCCCCCAGCCCGCACTCGTTGTCGGGAAGCCGGCCGCGAACGCCTCCTTCATCACCTCCGACTTGAACAGCATGTGCCAGAATCGTTCCGGCCTGTCGAGATCGACGATCAGGAAGACGGTACACAGCAGCAGCAGCGGAAAGGCGAGCAGATAAGCGAGGCGCGTCAGTTCGCGATCGGGTCCCGTGCCGAACCAATCGATGAGGATGGCCAGGAAGTACGACCCTGCCGCGAGACCGCCGAAGAAGAAGTAGGCGATGATCCAGACGCCCCAGTCGGGGTCGGCAACCCAGAAGTTCATGGCTGCGTCTCCTGCGGGACAGGGCCGGTGGGGGTGGCTGGTGTCGCAGCCGCATGGCCGGGACGCTCGCGGAAGCGGAACAGCACGCCCAGCGCCACCAGCAGACCGGTGAAGATGCTCCAGAACGTCGAGCGCAGCACAACCCTGCTCGGCACCTTGGGATCACTCGGCAGACCGTACGTCTCGGGTTTGTCGAGCAGCAGGTAGAACGAGTTGAGTCCGCCGAGGACCTTGTCATCGGCCCCGTAGAGTTGCGCGTTGGTCTGGCCCTCGCGCTGCAGCTGCGCGAGGCGGCCACGAGCATCCTTCTTGAGCTGATTGAGCGGCCCGAAGCGAATCGACTGCGTGGGACAGGCCTGGGCGCAGGCCGGCGAAAGGCCAACCTTGAGTCGGTCGTAACAGAAGGTGCATTTCTGGGCGATGTGGGTCCGTTCGCTCATATGGATGACGCCAAACGGGCAAGCGCTGATGCAGTCGCGACAGCCATTGCAGGCCGGCTCCTGGATGTAGACGGTGTCGAACTCGGTGCGAATGATGGCGCTGGTCGGACACACTTCGAGACAGGGAGCGTTGACGCAGTGCTTGCAGACGTCGGACATCATGAGCCAGGCGGCCTGGGTGCGATTGGCATCGGGGCTGAACTGCTCGATGAACTTGACGTGCCGCCAGTTGACGTCGGAGAAACTGCCGGTGTTGTCGTAGCTATTACCGCTGAGGACGGGCAGTCCCATGCGGCCGGCCGGCAGTTCGTTCCACTGATGGCACGCGACCTGGCACGCCTTGCAGCCGATGCAAACGCTGGTATCGGTGTAGAAACCAACTGCTTCAGCCATTGGTTAGTCCTCTCCAATCCCGAAACCCAAAGAGGAAGAGTTTGACCACGAATCACACGAATCACACGAATAAAGACAAAGAAAAACAGAATTGGGTAAGAAGAAAGCCAGGATCAGGTTAAAGGGTCGATCGATCGTTGCGGCGAGGTGTTTTTCGCTTCTCTTACACAATTGTTTTTCTTCGTTTTTCTTTGTCTTCATTCGTGTGATTCGTGTGATTCGTGGTCAAACTCTTTTTTCACTCTCGTGCCACGTTGCAGACGAAGACCTTCGCCTCGTGAATGGTCACGTTTGGATCGCCGACGAGGGCGGACAGATTGTTCACCACGTCGCCGGTGCTGATGCCCTTGTAACCCCAGTGCCACGGCAGTCCCACATGATGCACCACCTTGCCGCCCTTGAGATGGAACGGCCTGATGCGCCGCGTCACCAGCGCTTTCGCCCGGATGGCGCCGCGCGGGGTCGAGATGCGGACCCACTCCGTGTTGGCGACGCCCAACTCCTCCGCGTGCTCCGGCGAAATCTCGCAGAACAGTTCCGGCATCAGTTCCGTCAGCCACGGCAGCCAGCGGCTCATCGTCCCACTCAGATGATGCTCCGTCAAGCGATACGTCGAGAGGACGTGCGGATAATCGGGCGACTCGGGCGGGGCGAGGTCGTTGCCGGCGACCTTCCAGTACAGCGCGACTGGACTGCGTCTCTGCTTCGGATAGACGGCGTTCGGCACCGGCGACTCGTATGGCTCATAGTGAGCCGGCAGCGGACCATCGACGAGGCCCGTCGGCACGAACAGCCAGCCCTTGCCGTCGCCCTTCATGATAAATGGCGCGGCACCGTCGTGGGCGGCGAGGCCGACGCCCTTTGGATCGGCCGGCGTCTCCGGGGCCTTCGTCGGCGGGAAGTCCGGTACGTCGAGTCCCAGCCACTTTTTCGCCGTGCGGTCCCAGTAGACGTAGCCGCGCCGCGATGGGCCGCCGGCCTGCGCAAACTCCCGCGCCAGACGCATTTCCTTGGCCCACGGGTTGCCCTGAGGGTCGGCCGAACAGCGATTGTACATGATGCGTCGATTCGCCGGCCAGGAGAAGCCCCAACCCAGCGCCACCCAGTTGTCGCCCTGACGGTTGGCCGCGTGGTTGTGTCCCTTCGGCTCCTGGAGCGTTGGTGCGAAAACACCCGTGTAGATCCATGCACCGCAGGCCGTCGAGCCGTCGTCCTTGATGTCGCCCAGAGCGGCAAGGGCCGTCGCATCCTTGAGCGACTTGCCGGCAACCTTGTAGCCATTGATCTCCTTGAGGACCAGCCGCGATGATGGCTCGTCGGCGATGCCAAAGCGCTTGTTCTCCTCCTCATCGATGTAATCCCAGGTCAGCGCCTGAATCGGTTTGTCGCGCGATTCCTTGCTGCCCTCGTACAGCTTCTTGAGGCGCAGCCCCAGGTGGACGGTGAACCAGATATCGCTGCGGGCGTCGTCCGGTGGATCGAGGGCCTTCTCGTGCCACTGCACGAGGCGCTGCGTGTTGGTGAAACTGCCATCGCCCTCGGCCACGGCGGACGCCGGCAGGAAGAAGACCTCTGTCTTGATGTCGGCCGTATTCAACTCGCCGTTCTTGATCTCGGGCGCGTCCTTCCAGAAGCTCGCCGTCTCGGTTTCGTAGAGATCGCGGACGACAAGCCAGTCGAGTTTCGCCAGGGCCTTGCGCTGGAGCGAGGCATTCTGGCCGCCGACGGCCGGGTTCTGGCCCAGAGCGAAGAAGCCCTGCATCTCGCCCCGCGCCATCTGCAAGAACATCGGAATGTGCGAGTGATCGCCAACAATCTTCGGCAGGAAGTCGTAAGCGTAGTCGTTCTCCTTGGTCGCCGCCGATCCGAACCACGCCTTCAACTGGCTCACCAGGAAAGCCGGCATGTTCGACCAGTACGACGTGGCCGAGGTCTCGGCGCTGATGTAGTCGCCGATCGTGTCGTGCTTCTTCAGCGCGGTCGGCGTGTTCAGATAGCCGGGATGGATGTTGTAGAGCGTGGCGATGTCGGTCGAACCCTGAATGGTGGCATGGCCGCGCAGGGCCAGGATGCCGCCGCCGGGCCGCCCGACGTTGCCGAGCAGCAGTTGCAGGATCGACGCCGTGCGGATCATCTGCACGCCGGTCGTGTGCTGCGTCCAGCCGACGGCGTAACAGATGGCCCCGGTCCGCTCCGGTCCCGCATTGTTGTAGAGTGCCTCGGCGACCTTCTCGAAGACGTCGCGCTGAGTGCCGCACACATCCTCGACCATTTGCGGCGTGTAGCGCTGGAAGTGCTTGCGCATGATCTGGAAGACGCAGTGTTCATCGCGCATCGTCGGATCTTGCTTCGGCGTGCCGCCGACGAGCTTGCCGACTCGGGCGGCGAACGTCTCGGCATCCTTCGGCTCGTCCTCTTTCGGATGGTCGTGCTTCGGTCCCCCCTCCGACTGGTAGGCCCAGCTTTTGGGACTGTACTTGTCGTCGGCGAACCCGGAAAAGAGGCCATCCAGGTCTTCCGTGTCCTTGAAGTCTTCCGAGATCAGCGTGGGCGCGTTGGTGTAGCGGCTCAGGTAGTCGTAGAAGAAGCGTTCGTGAGCGGTCCAGGTCGAACGCAGACGTCCTTCGAGCCGGTCGATCATGTCGGCGTGTTTTTCGAGGACGCGCTGGATCAGGGCGCCGAGGAAGACGATATCGCTGCCGGCCCGGACGGGCGCGTAGATGTTGGCCAGGGCCGAGGTGCGCGTGAAGCGCGGATCGGCGTGGATGACGGTGCAGGGGTTCGACATCCTTGTCTTCGCCTGGATGACCCAGCGAAAAGCGACGGGATGACACTCGGCCATGTTCGATCCCATGATGAAGATCGAGTCCGAGTGGCGCAGGTCCATCGCGAACGTCGTCGCCCCGCCGCGCCCATACGAAGTACCCAGACCGGGTACGGTAGAGCTGTGTCAGATCCGGGCCTGATTTTCGATCGACACGATTCCCAGGGCGCGCATCAGTTTCGCCTGGACGTAGTTCCATTCGTTGTCCATCGTCGCCCCGCCGAGCGAGCCGATGGCCAGCGTGTGATTGACGCGCTTCTTGACCGGGTTGCCCTTGGCGTCCTTGAGCGTTTTGCCTTCGAGGTCCTTCTCGGCGAACTCGCGGAAAGTGGCATCGCGCGTTTCCTTGAGCCGCTGCGCGATCCGCTCCATCGCCCAGTCGAGCGTCTTCGTTTTGTCCCAATCCGTGGCGCCGGGCGCGCGATACCAGACATGTGTGATGCGATTGTCGTTGACCGCGAGTTGATAGGTAGCCGCCCCCTTGGGACAGAGCGTTCCGCGGCTGATAGGGCTATCGGGATTGCCCTCGATGTTGACGATCTTGTTGTCGCGGACGCTGACCAGTTGGCCGCAACCGACGGCGCAGTAAGGACAGACGCTCGGCACTTCACGCGTGTGAGTGAACTTGAATCGGCTGGTCTGCTGCTGCGCGGCGCGCAGGTCGAGTCCCAGTCCGAGCAGCCCGCCCAGTGCGAAGCCACCCCTGGCGGAGCGGCGGAGGAACTGACGGCGGTCGAGGGAAGAGGTTGTGTTCGGCATGGTTCTTCCTTCCTGGGTGCGCGCGAAGGCAGCGTTCTTGCATTGTGACCGAACCACAATCGATGTCAAGAGATAGGTTTTGCCGCTTGCGGCTTGGCGGGGGCAGGGCTGCCGCAAGCGGGCTGGGTCAATACGCCTTGGCGAAAATGACCCGCCCGGCGGATGGCTGACCGGTCACCATGCACTTGCCGGCTTCTTGCGGACGATCCGACGGGATGCAGCGGATCGTCGCTTTCGTCTCGTTGGCGATCTTGTTCTCGGTCTCGCTTGTGCCGTCCCAGTGACACAGGAAGAAGCCGCCCGGCTCCTCGATACGCTGCTTGAACTCGTCGTAAGAATCGACGACGTGCAGGTTGGCATCGCGGAACGTGCGGGCACGCTCGAACAGGTCCTTCTGCATCTGCTGGAGGATTTCGCCGATGCGGGCGGCGGCCCCGTCGAGCGGCACACCCATTAGTTTCGCCTCCTTGCCGGGCTTGTCGCGCCGGGCAATCACGCACGCCTTCTTCTCGAGGTCCTTCGGCCCCAGTTCGACGCGGATCGGCACGCCCTTGACCTCCCACTCCGCGAACTTGTAGCCGGGCTGATGTTGTTCGCGATCATCGACCTTGACGACGACCGGCTCGTAGTTGAGCCACTCGCGCAGCGGCAACTCGCGCACCGTTGCCGCCAGCTTGTGAGCTGCTTCGAGGACGGCAGTTTTCTCTTCGGGCTTGCGGAAAATCGGCACGATGACGACGTGGACCGGCGCCAGCCGCGGCGGCAGCACGAGTCCGTTATCGTCGCTGTGCGTCATGATCAGGCCGCCGACGAGCCGGGTCGATACGCCCCAGCTAGTGGCCCAGGCGTACTCCAGTTTGCTCTCGCGATTCTGGAACTGGACGTCGAACGCTTTGGCGAAGTTTTGGCCGAGGAAGTGCGACGTGCCGGCCTGAAGCGCCTTGCGGTCCTGCATCATCGCCTCGATGCACAGGGTGTAGACGGCGCCCGGAAACTTTTGGCCCTCGCTCTTGGGTCCGGTCAGCACCGGCATCGCCATCCACTCCTCGGCGAAGGTGCGATAGACTTCGAGGATCTGTTTCGCCTCCGCCTCCGCCTCGCTAGCGGTCGCATGAGCGGTATGGCCTTCTTGCCAGAGGAACTCGGTCGTGCGCAGGAACAGGCGCGTGCGCATTTCCCAGCGAACGACGTTGGCCCACTGGTTGATGAGCAGCGGCAGATCGCGATAGCTCTGGATCCACTTCTTGTAAGTGTTCCAGATGATTGTTTCGGAAGTCGGCCGGATGATGAGTTCTTCTTCGAGACGCGACGCCGGATCGGGCATCAGCCCCTTGCCGTCCGGACGGGCGATGAGGCGCGAGTGCGTGACGACGGCGCATTCCTTGGCGAAGCCCTCGACGTGTTCGGCTTCTTTTTCGAGGAAACTGCGCGGGATGAAGAGGGGGAAGTAAGCGTTGACGTGGCCGGTGTCCTTGAACATGCGGTCGAGGGCGCGCTGCATCTTTTCCCAGATGGCGAAGCCGTGCGGCTTGATGACCATGCAGCCCTTGACGGCGGACGTCTCGGCCAGGCTCGCCTCGCGGATGACGTCCTGATACCACTCCGAATAGTCCTTGGCCCTGGTTGTGATCTTCTCGGCCATGTCTGCTCCCTTGAGTGTCCCTGGATAAGGGGTGATTATAGGAGCGGACAGCGAGGCGTCCCACGCGGTTCGCGTGCGGTTCGTCTCAGAACAGCGGAGCGTCGCGGGTTTGGGTCCATTCAGCAAGGCGGTTTGTGCTGGCAGCACGCGCGGAATCCGCACATTTTTGGGGCAGTCAACGAGGTGCGGGCGCCTTCGGATTGCTGGATTGGCGAGCCGGGAGCGTCAGAGATCGTCCAGCTTTGCGCGCATTGCAAAATAAGGAGTTACGGCGATAGTTCTGAGACGCACTTGAGCGGTGGGCAGTGGCCTGGACATAAGTCCAAAAGTTTCACGCGAGCGGAGGCGTTAAACTTTTCTCAGATTGCCCAGACCAGCGTCCCAAAGCTGGACGATCTCGTCAGCGACCGGAGTTTCCCGCGGTAGAACTCCGGGAGCGTCAGCGACCGGAGTTTTCCGCGGTAGAACTCCGGTCACTGACGCACCCCGGGCGACGTCACCATCGAGTTCCACACCTTCCTCGGGATTTGCTGATGGCGGCGTTCACGTTTGGGTAGTTTCCCCGAACAGCGAAAACTTTCCCCATGCCTCAGTGGCAATCGCCTGCTCGATCGCACGATGAACGATCGCACCTTCGCCAAGGTCAAGGCACTGGCCAAGGACTGGTACGAGTTTCAACGGCCGCCAAGGACCGATGGCGAAACAACTCTCTTTCTTGC
>JBBSDR010000098.1:0-10790 GCA_038240465.1 Gemmatales bacterium | reverse complement strand
CGGGGGCGGCGACGATGTTTCCCCTGGGCAGCGGCTCGGGGGCGGATTGAAATTCCTGCGTGTTCGCCATCAGCAGTTCCGCCAGCGCCGTTTCCCCTGGGCAGCGGCTCAGGGGGGATTGAAACTGCTCGAAGTCTTCCTCAGATCACGGGAGCGTCATTGCTCGAACGCGCTCCGCCTGCTCAAGTCGCATCTCCTTGAGGCGCTCCCAGACCCTCGTTCCCGGTGCGGAAAGGATGGTCGCGGCGAACAGCGCCGCGTTAATCGCTCCCGCCCGGTTAATCGCGAAAGTCGCAACCCCCGACGGCATCTCGAGAAACGGTTTGAGGTAACTTTCCACGCACTCAATCTTCTTGGATACGAGCGGAACGCCAAGGACAGGGAGCATCGTCATACTCGCGATTTTGCACGCGAATTCGATCCCGCGACCTGAGCCGGCAATAAACGCTACGGTCCCGTCTTCTTCAGCCGTCCTCGTGCAGCGTGCCAGTTCATCAACCGGAGCGGCCGGCTCCACCTTCTGAAACTTGTAGAGCATGTCGAGTTTTGAAAACTGGGTCGCGGCATGCTGCATCATCTCGGTGTCTGCGTCCTCTTCAATAAGAATCGTGATTTGCTGACGTGAGGCCCTGGCCGCAGCCGATGTTGCCGCCGAGACAAGTTCCCCCATATCTCTTCGCCTGGCTCTCAGTTTGGTGAATAACTCCTCATCCCCTCGACCCAGGATCATCGCGGCAAGGATCGCTGCGTTCATCGCTCCTTGGGGTCCAACTCCGACGGTCGCAACGCCAACTTCGGCGGGCATTTGCATGATCGACAACAGCGCATCCAAACCATTTAACGGTGTCGTCTCCACAGGGACACCGATGACAGGGACAATGGTCTTCGACGCGGTCATGCCCGGCAAATGGGCCGCGCCCCCCGCCCCGGCGATGATGAGCTTTAATCCCCGCTCCTCTGCCGTGGCCGCATACTTGAATAAATCGTCCGGAGTTCGATGCGCGGAAACGACCTTCTTCTCGAAGCGGATGCCGAGGCCCTCAAGTGTTTCGGCGGCACGACCCATTGTCTTCCAATCGGACGTGCTGCCCATGATAAGTCCGACAACGGGGGCGTCACGCGCAGCAGCTTCCATTTTCACCGTTGTCTCCGACAATGCTTCAACCTGGCTCAATGAGGCAGACATCTCGGCAGTTGCTCTCCGATGACGAAATAACGAGTTGCCGCTTGCGGCTTAGCGGGCGGTCCGCCAAGCCGCCGTGCGAACAGTCAGCGTATGATTTTCCGTTTCATTCGGCACAGTTTGAACGCCACGGATCACCATAGCACGCGCTCCCTCAAGGGAGCCGCCTGCGTTCCAGACGGAGCGTGCAATCCCGGCAAGGGCTTGCGAGAACCATCGTGGATTCGTATGTAAAGAAAAGGGGGTCAAACCCCGATCCAAATTGTTTGATCATTTCAGGTTTCTCCCTCCAACCTTCAATCGAAGAGCGTCCGCTGCTCCGGTACGTCCTGGGTTGCCTGCCGCTTCCGGGGCCGCAGCGACTGGTCCAGCCCTGGCCGCCTCGCCGTCGTCTGAACTCAGCCTTCCTGGCCCAACGGCCGGCCACGCTTGACGCTGCGCCGGATCGCCTCCAGTTCCGCCTCCGTCTCCGCCGCGTTTACCCGCTCCAGCCAGTCCTGCGGCACAGGGACCGGCCACTCGCTCAGCAGGCCAGTCGCCCCCAGCCCGTGAACCCGGTCCCAGAGACTGCCCCAGTTCCAGTCCTCCGCACGCTCGACCAGACCCGCCCGCAGGGCATTCCGCTCCACATAGCGGCACAACGCATAAAAGTGGTCGTCCTGCTGCACCGGGAAGGACTTGGGGACCGAAGAGGTCCGACCCCTTTCTCGGCTCGCCGAGCCGATAGCCCAGCACGGCGTTGAGCAGTCCGCGACGGGCGCGCGAAAATCGCCGCAGTCTCGTCTCGAAAGATATTCGCTCGGGCATGTCAGGATTGCCGCTGCGGTTCCGGCGCTCTCAGCAGAGCGATTATACTGATCGGAGATGGTTAGCCGATTCCTCATTTCGGTAACTTGGATATGCTGTCCGGCTCGCGTATCATAACCAAAAAGCTGCATTGAGGAGGAGAGGCCATGGTCATCACACTCGGAACCGATCTTGAGTCCGTCTTGAAAGCACAGGCTGAGAAGCAGGGCGTTACCCCCGAGGTCCTGGCGATCAATGCCCTGCGCGAAAAGTTTCTGGCCCCCGATCTGCCATTCCAGCCGCGGGATGAATGGGAGCGGCGCTTACTTGAGGCAGCGACGGACTGCGGCGTGTCCCCATCCCATGAGGCTGTCAGCAGCGAAGGACTGTACGAGTAATGGCCTTTCTGGTCGATACGAGCATCCTCGCTCGGCTGGCCAACAGGGCGGACCCTTTCCACGCGGTTGCCGCCCGAACATATCAGTCGTGCGATCAAACCAGCCCCTGTCGTTTGCGCAGATAGCAATCCGCACTGACCAGCAGCAGGAAGACCATCAGCACCAGCCAGCTATTCCACACCTCGACGCCGCGCGTCGCTGTCTGCCGGGCCGGCGCACGATCCACCACACTGAGCCAGTCACTCACCTGAGTACCGATTATCTCGCCCTTCGCCGCCTGGACGAACTCCTTCATGCTCTTCGGATCGGCTGACAGGTCCGCGAACTCGCCCGCTGCCGCGCCGGCGACGAACTTGCGCGTTGACTCGAACTTGCCCAACTTGGCCGACACCGTGTACTCCCCCGGCCGATCGAGCAGCACTCGATATGCATAATGCCCTGGCTCCTCCGGCAGATCGCGCGGATACATGCGATACGACAACCCATTTGGACGATTCACCGTCACAACGAGTTCGGCACCCTGGATCGGATCGTAATTTGGATCGCGCAGGTCCGTCGTCAGCAGCAGTTCCTGGCCCACTTGCGGCGTCGCATTTGTCAGACTGACGTCCGGCACGCCCGGCTTGTGTCCCGGCGGCGGCGCCAGGAAGCGGACGGCGTTGGCCAGCAGCATCGCCAGCGGCGGATCGGCGAATTCCGGCTGCAGTTGCCAGCGCCAGAGCGTGTCGGCCGCGATGCCCAGCACCTTGCCCTCGCCCACTGCCAGATAGGCCATTAGCGGTGCCTCCTTCTCGGTGAACACGTCCTGCTTGCCCTTGACCTTGACAGTCCGCGTCATCAGCGGCGTGGCCAGCGGCTTGAAGTCGCCGACGTTGTTCGAGCCTTCGAGTTGACGCAGACTGTTGAGCCGTTCGCGGTTCTCGACCGGATCGGACAGGACCTGCAATAGCGGATGATCGTAGGCGGCCTTCGGAATGTGCGCGTTGAACAGCCCCTCGAACTGGTCCTCGCCGGCGATGCGGTTCGACAGATCGAAAGGCAGGATCTCGGCCAGGTGGCTGTTGCCGTAGCCGCCGGCCCGATAGACGTCCTGGCCGCCGCAGACAATCAGGCCGCCGCCGCGCTTGACGACATGCTGAACAATGTGCTTCAGGCGCGACTCCGTCGTGTCGCCGCCGGCCCGGAACGACGCCCGCGGCACGTCGCGCAGAATCACCACGTCGTACTTGAACAGGTCGGCCTCCGAGGCGATCAATCCCTGTTCGGGATTACCATGCAACGGGTTGCCCTGGACGTGAAAGCCGCCGCCCGGAATGTGGCAAACGCTGACGAGGTTGACCAGCGGATCGACTTCGAGGACCGCCTTGAACAGCTTGAACTCGAAGCGCGGAAAGCCCTCCAGAAGCAGGACGTTGATCTTCTCCTCTACGACATTGACCGTGAACCGCACCGCGTTGTTGAACAGGGCATTTTCCGAGCCGGGCAACTCGACACTGTAGACGTGCTGGCCCTTGGTCTTCGGTTTGTGCCGCAGGGTGAAGCGGCCCTTCGCAGCGGCAGGAACAGACAGCTTGCTCACCTCCTTGCGGTCCTCGATGAGGATGACAAAGCGATCGCCCTCCGACTTGCCGGTAATCGCCGCACGGATGAGCAGTTCCTCACCGAGACGAATGGCCGCGCGGTCCGGTTCGGCGCTGATACCGCTGATGGACGGCGCCTGGTCCGAGCCGTAGAGCTTGACGGAGAGGCGAATGCCGCGTGCCTTGAGGTCTTCGCCAAGAGGCTTCAAATCGCGGGTTTCGCTATCCCGGCCATCGCTCAGGACAATGAGCCGATCCGGCCGGACGCGCGACAGGGCTGCCCGATGGATCGCCTCGCGGAACAGCGTTGGCCCCTGGCCTACCTCGTCGCCGGCGGGCTGGCCGCTCATCGTCTGCACCGTCACCTGCACTCCCGCGCCGGCTGCCTCGTGGATGCGTTCCAGGTCGGCCCTCGCGGCGTAGTAGCGCGTCCCCTGTTCCACGTCCTTCACCGCCATCGATCCCGAATCGTCGAGCAGCACGACCCATTGCTGCTTCTCGTTCGTCTCGACGGCCGCCTGCCACTCGACGCCAGCCAGCACGAACAGCAGTACGCCAACCATGCCGAGGCGCAGGAGAAACGTGCCGATGCGGACGCGCAGCCGCATGGCGATGATGGGCAGGAAATTCACCAGCGAGAGGAGTACGCCGAGGAAAACGAGCATCCCGAGCAGCGCCGGCGCGAGCGGCCGGCTGACGTTCCAGGCGCCGCCGGTGACGGCATGAACGTCATGGCCGGGTTCCAGTCCGAGGAAGCGCAAGAGGAAGTTCAAGTGACCAGCCCCTCTTCCAGAGTTTGCTCGTTGAGCCGCAAGTCTCCGGCGAGTTCGCCCCGCGAGGCGCGCGCCAGAGGGTCACGCTTCAACTTGCACCGCGATTGCCACGCGCCGATGATAGCCTCGACCGCGAAGGCGACGAACAGCAGGACGATAATCGGCGCGAATACTTCATGGTTGCGCGTGAACTTGCCGGCGACGGCTGAGTAAGGCAATCTCAGTACATTGACCTGGCCAAACAGTTCCACTTGCTCCTCGTCGCCCAAGGCATGCAGGTCGGATGCTCCCTGGACGGCATTGACGGTCAGCCAGTGCTGCCGGGTCGTCTGCTTTGCCGGATGCGACAGCCTGTACACTCCCGCGCGGGACAATCCCTCGACGCGCACCTCGTCGGCATCGTCGCCCGTCAACGGCAACCGCTTTTTCTCGGGGCCGGCAACGAGGACGTCGCCCCGGAGTCCGCGAAATTCCGGCACCTCGACCGCTCTCACTTCGCCGACGCGCATGCTGTCGAGATGGCGCTGTTCGCGCCGCGCCCCGAGAAACGATGCGACTTGCTGGACCACCGGCACAAAGGCTGTCGTCCGCGCCAGCGTACTCGATTCCAGGCTCGTGCCGAACAGTTGGACGAAGACCTGTCCGCGTCCTCGCGGTACGACAACGGCCAGTGGCGAACCATTGCTCGCTTGCAGCGCCACCCGTGCGGAGCCGAGCGTTTCGACCGTGTGATACGAGTTGAAACTGATCTCGCGCAGACCGCCCCACTCCTCGCGCAAGAGCGGCGCCAGGAGCGGATGCGTCACCTTCGATTCGTCGCGGGCCACACTCTGGACGGGATCGGCCTGACGGAGCGCGCCGAGCGTGAAGCCGCCGAGCAGTTTCCCATACGCCGTCTGGAAGCGCAATGGGGACACGTCGCCTTCGGGAATCAGCCACAGGCCGCTGCCGTTCTCGACGAATGCTGTCAGGTCCTTCGTCGTCTGTTCCGGAAAATCGGTCACACCCATCAGCACGATGAGCGAGTAGAACGGCAGCGACTCGCGGGCCAGGGCCTGCGGCGAGACGCGCTTGACCGTGACAAACGTCCCCGCGCCGCGTCCCAGGACCTCGCCCGGATTGAGGGCATAGGTCAGCAAATCAACGCCGCGATGGCCGATCTCGAGGCTTTTCTCCTCTCCCACTTCCGTCACCGGCGCGACAATCAAGACCTTGCGACGATCGCGAACGCGCATCGGCAAGAAGAAGCGGTTGTCCCCGGGCAGCAGGTCGTCGTCGATCTCGACCCGGCAAGTCGTGTCTACCGAAGCGTCGAAGCGATGCACCAGGTCGATGTGGGCCGCCTCGCCCGGCTCCAGGGTCAGCGGCCGCGGCGCGTCGGACTGCTCGCCCTCGATGAGCCTGACCTGTGTCGTCTGCTGCTGGCCGCTGTGATTGCGAACAACGGCGGTGAGCCGGCTGCTGGCGCCGACGTGGACCGCCGAGGGACTGAAACTGGCCCGCTCGATACTGAGATTGTTTCCCCCCGGCTGCTGGTCATCGACCAGGAACAGGCGTGTCCGGGAATCGGCCAGGCCATCGCGGAAGTTCCGGGCGACGTTGCCCCGGCCATCCTGGCGCACCTCGTCCAGCGCCGGCTTGTAGCTGGCGAGTTGATGATCGGAAAAGACGAGAACGCAGGCGTTGACTTCGCGCCGACCCGCCAGCAGCCCGGCCGCGCGGCGAATCGCCAAACCGAGTGCCAGGCCGCCGCCGTCGCTGACCTCGAACTGGGTCGCGATGGCGTGCAGTTCCTCCTTGTCGCGCAGCAGGCCCGTCTCGACGTTGATGCGGTCGCCGGCCAGGATCAGGGCGAGCTTGTCCTCCGGCCCCAGGCCGTCGATCAGTTGCAGCACCTGCTCCTTGTGCTTGTCGAACAGGCTCTGCTCGCCCGCGCGGCGCTGCATCGACAGCGACTGATCGAGGACGACGACGATGCTGCGCGGGCCAACTTCTGCTCCGCCGGCGAACAGGCGCGACATCAGCAGTACGAACAGGCCGAGAAGCAACAGACGCAGCAGCAGTTGCAGCTTGTCGCGCGGCACCGGCGCGAAGGCGTTGGCCGCGTCTTGCGGATCGAGGAAGTACATCGTCGCCAGCAACTGCGGCCGCAACCGTTGCTTCTGGATCAGGTGCAGGATAATCGGCACGGCCAGGCCGAGCAGCCCCAGCATCATGAGCGGATAGAGCATCAGGCGGCCCCTCGCATCAGCCGGCGAAGAAAGTGCAGCGTCAGCAGCCGCGTCAAATCGGCGCCATTGTCGAGCAGCAGGTAGTCCGCCTGGGCAATCTTGCAAGCCGCCTCGATCCGCTCGAGGTGAGCGCGGAGCCGGGCGAGATACCTGGCACGCAAGACAGCCGGATCGCCGACGAGTCGTTCGTTCGTCTCGGGATGGCGGAACTCGGTCATGCGGTCAAACGGGAACTCGATCTCATTTTTATCGAGGACCTGAATCAGCGTCGTGTCCTGCTGGCGGACGCGCAGCGCCTTGAGCGCGTCGAGCAATCGGTCGGGATCATCGAGGGCGTCGCCGATGAGGAAGACCATGCCGCGTGTGCCGAGCCGTGCCGCCGTTTCGAGGACGAGATCGCCGAAACGTCCGCCCTTGTCGCCGGGCGGCTGAGCAAGGTGCTGGTAAAGCAGCGCCAGGTGAGCCGGCCCCTGTTTTGCCGGAATGCTCTCCTCGATCCCATTCGCGAGGAAAGTCAGGCCGACAGCGTCCTGTTGCGTCTCGGTCATCAGGGCGATGGCCCCAGCGATGGTGCAGGCGAGGTCGAGCTTCGAGGGCAGTCCATCCGGCGGCGGCACGCGCATCGATTCGGACGTATCGACGAGGAGATGGACCCGCATGATGGATTCCATCTCGTGGACCTTGACGTGCAAGCGGTCGGTGCGGGCGAGGACGCGCCAGTCGATGCGGCGCAATTCGTCGCCGCGCCGATACTCGCGATGTTCGACAAACTCGGTGGAGGAACCATGATCCGCAGTGCGATGCCGGCTGGAGTAAAGGCCGCGCACAAGGAAACGCGACTTCAACTCGATGCTGCGCAGTTGCTGCAAGAGTTGTGGATCGATCTCGAGTGTTGTGGTAGACGACATGGCCATGTCAAACCGATCGGGATTCCGGGAGGATATCGATGCCGGGTGGGACGGAACTACTATACGCCTCTCAATTCTCCTTGTGAAGTGAGTCCGGAACGGGATCGAGGTTGTCTGAGGCGGAAGGACAACGGTACAATCGAGTCGGAAAAGGAGGAGACGAGCCATGCCGATTCACGACTGGACGCGCGTTGAGGCCGGAACTTTTCACGATTTCCATAACTCCTGGATCATTCATCTGAAAGAAGCCATGAATGCAGGCAGGCTTCCTCCCGACTTCTATGCGATGTCGGAACAGCATCTGGGGCGAAAAATCTCCGATGTGCTGACATTACACACCAGCGATCCGGAGCGGTTGCGCAATCTTCCTGCGCCCACTCACGGGAAAGGAGCCGTCTCGCTCGCCGAGGCGCCTCCCCAGGTCAGCCAGACGATGGTGCTGACGCCATTGAAGAAGTCGCGCAGGCGAACCTTGACCATCCGGCACACGAGCGGTCATCGCATCGTTGCCCTCATCGAGATCTTGTCGCCGGGCAACAAAACAGGCGCGGACGCCGTCGGTGAGTTCGTGGCGAAGGCGGAACAGGCAATTCGCTCCGGAATCCATCTGTTGGTGATCGATCTTTTCCCACCCGGACGGCACAATCCCGAGGGGATTCACGCCGAGATTGTGGATGCCCTCGATGGCGAACCTTACGAACTGCCCGAGGAAAGCCAGTTGACAATAGCCTCCTATTCCGCCGGAAAACCTCCGGTCGTCTATCTGGAACACCCGACAGCCGGCTCGGCAGTTCCGGAAATGCCTCTGTTTCTCACTCCCGAGCATTACGTCAACTTGCCTCTGGAACGCACCTACATGGAGGCGTATCAGGGGATGCCGGCTTTCTGGCGGGAAGTTCTCGAAGGCCAACGTCCCGCCCCCGGCAAGGAGTGACCTCAGGCCGCAGGCGGCGCAGAGGGTTACGCGCCTGGCTTCACCGTTTCGATCAGTTTGCCGATCAGCTTGCTCGCGGTCCAGTCCTCGGCCTGACCGTTGAAGTTAATCGAGATGCGATGCCGCAGCACACTCGGCGCGACGGCGCGCACTCCCTCAATCGAGGCGTGCGTCTGGCCGTGCAGGATCGCGTGGGCCTTCGCTCCCAGGGCGAGATACTGCGCGGCGCGCGGCCCACAACCCCAACTGACATACTGCTTGACAAAGCCCGGCGCCTGCTCGTGGCCCGGCCGGGTCAGCGACGACAGTTTCACGACGTAATCGACGACCGGACGCGCGATCGGGATGCGGCGCACGACCGATTGCAGCTTGATGATCTGCTCGCGGTCGAGGACGCCCTCCACGTCGGGCGGCGCCGCGCCCGTCGTGCGCTCCACGATCAGGGCGAGTTCGATGTCGCTGGGATAATCGACATAGGTATTGAACATGAAGCGATCGAGCTGGGCCTCGGGCAGCGGATAGGTGCCTTCCTGCTCGATGGGGTTCTGGGTGGCCATGACGAGAAAGGGCCGTTCGAGCCGCATCGTCTGCCGGCCGGCGCTGACCTCGCGTTCCTGCATCGCTTGCAGAAGGGCGGCCTGCGTCTTGGGCGGCGTGCGGTTGATCTCATCCGCGAGCAGCAGGTTCGTAAACACCGGACCCGGCACAAAACGGAACTCGCGCCGGCCGGACGCTCGATCTTCCTCCATGATCTCCGAGCCAGTGATGTCGCCGGGCAGCAGGTCCGGCGTGAACTGCACGCGCTTGTAGTCCAGGTGCAGCACGCGGCCAAGAGTCGAGACCATCAGCGTCTTGGCCAGGCCGGGGACGCCGATGAGCAGGACGTGGGCATCGCAGAACAGGGCCATCAACAGTTCGTCGATGACCTCGCGCTGGCCGACGATGACCTTGGCCATCTCGGAGTGGATCTTCTGGTAGGCAGAACGGCAGTTGTCGATCAGGGCCAGGTCGTCGTTCTGGTTCATGGTGTGACTCGGGTGAGGCGAAGGCTGACGCGCTCGGCGTGAGCGAGGTTGGCAGGACGGGCCTGTTCCAGTTTGACTCCGCTTCCATGACGCACCTGGACAAGGCCCGGCTTGTGCGGAAAGACGCGATCTTCGACGAGGACTTCGTTTGCCGTGGTGTCGAGTTTGAAGCGATAGCTCTGCACGAGCGCCTGGTGCAGTTCATAGCCGCTGAACTTCAGGACGACGGCCTCTCCTTTTGGCGTGCGGACGTCGAGAAGCAGACCGATCTGTCGGCCGCGGGCGGTGAAATACTTCGCCTTCTCCTCGGCGGAGACCTTGCCATCGCGATCGGCGTCGATGAGTGTCAACTCGGTCAGCGCCTCATCGCGGTTCTGGACGATGCGATATTCGAGGACGAAGCCCTCGGGGCCGGCATCCGCGAAGATGGTGCGGCGCGAGTGGCCGAAGCCGCCGTCGTGAGCGGAGGCGGTGAGGGCGAGGGCGAGAAGAAGGAGGAGGACGCTCCACGCCGCCCGGCCGTAAACGACCGGGCTAAATGCAGAAGCCCCCTGAAGGGGGCTGGGCTGCTTGTCCTCAGCCCCCTGTAGAGGACTGACACCCCTGTCTTCAGCCCCCTTTACAGGACTGACACCCCTGTCTTCAGGCCCCTTTACAGGACGAATACCCCTGTCTTCAGCCCCCTTCAGGGGGCTTTTGCATTTAGCCCGGTCCTTCAGGGCCGGGCTGCGGGGCTGGCACCTTTCCCCTTCGCTGCGGGGCTGGCACCTTTCCCCTTCGCCGTGGGGCTGGCACCTTTCCCCTTCGCCGTGGGGCTGGCACCTTTCCCCTTCGCTGTGGGGCTGGCACCTTTCCCCTTCGCTGCGGGGCTGGCACCTTTCCCCTTCGCTGCGGGGCTGGCACCTTTCCCCTTCGCTGTGGGGCTGGCACCTTTCCCCTTCGCTGCGGGGCTGGCACCTTTCCCCTTCGCTG